>JBDLTO010000051.1:0-2738 GCA_039805815.1 Bacteroidota bacterium
TGAAGTTTACAGTGCTGCGCAGGAGAGGTGGCTGGAAGTGAGTTCCGTATCCAATTTTGAGACATTTCAGTCGAACCGGATGAAGATCCGCACCCGTGACGAGAATGGCAAAACACAATTGGTGCATACGCTCAATGGTAGTTCACTGGCATTGCCGCGTATCATGGCGAGCCTCCTTGAAAATTACCAAACGCCCGATGGCATTCTCATACCTGAGGCACTCAGACCTTATTTTGGTTCGGATATGATCAGTTGATTGCGCTTGCTGAAATCATCAATCCTTTTGTGCATAATCGAGAACCAAAGTGGGGGAATAAAAGAAAGTAACATCATGCCAGGATAACCTGTTGGCATCTGTGGAGCATCATCGTGATGCCGGAGTATTTGATACTTTCTGCTTGCAAGGTAATGATGGTCGCTGTGTCTGGATAACTCAAACAGCATCAGCCTTCCAAGGATATGGCTGCTGTTCCAGCTGTGTTCTGGCATTGCACGCTCGTAGCCATTTTCCGTTTTTTTCCGTTGTAGCCCATAATGTTCTATGTAGTTTACAGTTTCTAATAATAGAAAACCAATACATGCTGCAGCCCCAAAATACAGGGTTACATAGATTCCAAAAACCATATAAATTGTCAGCAATAGAATGAGCTGCAGGAGTTGATACCGAATCATGGGGTTTGTGAAATGGATTACAGGTCTTGATTTTTTTCGCTGTTCATCAGCTGCAATTTGCCATGCTGAGATGTAGCCATTAACGATAGTTCTGAAATAAAATAAATACACCGGCTCCCATTTCCGCGCACTGCTTGGGTCTTCAGGAGTTGACACATTTTTATGGTGACCTTTATTGTGCTCAATGTAAAAATGCATGTAAAGGGAAGTAAGCAGTAAGGCCTTAGACATATTCCGTTCAAAGGGTTTGGTACGATGCCCCAATTCATGTGCAGCATTTATGCCAAAAGCGCCACATAGCAATCCCATGCTGATAACCCTTCCTGAAAGTTCCAAGTTGGTCAATCCCCGGTCTGATACAGAAAACAGGAAAATCAGCAAGAAGGTGTACTGTAGGGGAAGGGTTATATAAACCCAGAGGTCATATGTTCTGTCTGCTTTTGCAAGCTGCTCTTCCGCTGCATTCATGTTTTCCGGATTAGCCGGAATTAGCAGCTCCGCAAGCGGAATAAAAAAGAAGACATAAAAAACGGGAATAAATGTTATTATTCCTTTGCCATAAAATGAGATAAACGCCATCACAAACAGGCTCAGTGGTAGTGCGAATTTCAACGATCTAACCGGCATATCATACATTTTCATTATTAGTTACTTCCTTACTTATAGCTACCCTGAAGAGTATAAAAGCAAGGGCGAAAAAGAGTATGCTGCCCAGTATAAAATAACCTTGTTCTCCCAATTGATGGGTAAGGACTTCTTCCAGGTTGACTTTTTTCAACATCCGGGCAATATTTTCATTGGCTGAGAGGAAGGCTACAATAACCCCTGCAATGGCACCTCCTGCAACCAATCCGGTAGCAAAAAGGTTTCCCTTCCTCAAATCTTCTTCTTCCCCTTTATTTTCTGCCTCTTGTTTTTTCTTTTTCCCATCCACAATACCTCTGATTGCACCGCCAATGAAAATGGGTAATGTTGTAGAGAGTGGTAGGTAAATGCCAATAGCGAAACTGAGTGCTTTGATACCACAAAGTTCCATTACCACTGCAATAGCTACACCTACAAGTACAAATTGCCAATCAAGGTTGAAAGACAGTATGCCTTTAATCAATGTTGCCATCAATGTGGCTTGCGGAGCTGCATACAGGTCTGTGCCAATAGCATGATTGATGCCTGCTGCCATCATTTCCTGTGTGGGTGTATCCAGAATTTTAATAGTGAATCCAATTGCGATAGAAGAAACGATTGCTCCAATGAATAAGGCAATTTGTTGAGCTCTCGGTGTAGCACCCAGTATATATCCGGTTTTGAGGTCCTGCGATGTGGCACCTGCATTGGCAGCTGCTATGCATATCATACCGCCCACTACCAGTGCCATTGGCTCAAAGACTTTTCCCGTCCAGCCCACTGCAATAAAAACCAAACATGTTCCCATAATGGTTGCAATAGTCATGCCTGAAATAGGGTTGTTCGACGAGCCTATCAATCCTACAATCCTTGAAGAGACAGTAACGAAAAAAGCCCCAAATAAAACAACAAGTACGCCAATGAGCAGCTTACTAGCCAAGCCTTCACCAGGTATCTGTGGCATGAAAGTCATCAGTAAAATGAGTGCAAGACTGCCCCAGAGCACAATTTTAACGGATAAGTCTTTTTCAGTTCTTTTGATGGAAGTATGCCCTCCATTGCCGGACTGTAAGCTTCCCAGGCTTCCTTTGAAAGAAGAAATAATGGTGGGAATCGTTTTGATAAGGGTGATGAATCCACCAGCAGCAACTGCTCCTGCTCCAATTTGTCTTACAAAAGCGCGATAAATGGCTACAGAAAAATCACTGAATTGGTGTGTTGAAGGATCCCAGCCACCCGGACCGCCTGCTGTGGCAATATCTTTCAGGTAGCCTAATTTTACCAGCTGAAGCGCGATGACATCTCCGGGTACAATAGTGGCAAGCAGTGGGTTAAATACAAACCAGGTCAATACACTGCCTGCTACAAGGATACCGGCTATTTTCGGACCAATGATGTATCCAACACCCAGGTATTCAGGGGTTATTTCACCGCTTACTTTT
>JBDLTO010000052.1:0-9921 GCA_039805815.1 Bacteroidota bacterium
ACTGCTGCTCCGGTTTCAGACAATCCATCAACTGTAAAACCTGCTCAACAATAAGATATGATCAGTGCAACTGAAAAGGAACGGGTTATAGATCAGGCCTTCAGAGATTCGGTATCAACCATTAACCAAAAAGGCAAACGCAACTTCCTCTTCCCTAAACAGCCTAGAGGTCCACTTTACAACAAAAGGACCCTGGCATCCATCATTTACTTGATTGTATTTTTCAGTTTGCCGTGGATTAAAATCAACGGTGAACCCATGATCATGCTCAACGTGCTGAAGCGGAAATTCATCCTTTTCGGACAAATTTTCGGTCCGCAGGATTTTTTCATCTTCGCACTCGCGATGATCACTTTTGTGGTTTTCATTATTCTTTTTACTGCTGTCTTTGGCAGGATATTTTGTGGGTGGGCTTGTCCGCAAACCATTTTTATGGAAATGGTTTTCAGGAAAATTGAGTACTGGATCGATGGCGACTTCCACAAACAACAGCAACTGAAAGCCATGCCCTGGAATGGTTTCAAAATCAGGAAACGCATCCTCAAGATTTCAGTTTTTTATATTGTATCATTTATCATAGCTAATTATTTCATGGCTTATCTCATCAGCATGGATGAAGTTCTTAGGTATGTACATGATGGTATAGGGGCGCATGCAAGCACTTTTGCTGCGCTCCTTCTCTTTACCAGTGTTTTCTTTTTTGTATTCTACTGGTTTCGTGAACAGGCCTGTATTGTTGTTTGTCCGTATGGACGCCTGCAAGGTGTGTTACTGGATAAAAATTCCATTGTAGTTGCATACGACTATCTACGTGGTGAACCAAGAGGAAAAGCAAAAAGTAATGAGCCTGAGCAGAAAGGTGACTGCATCGACTGCAAAGCCTGTGTGCGGGTTTGTCCTACCGGCATTGATATACGCAACGGTACACAACTAGAATGTGTCAATTGCACCGCCTGTATTGATGCATGTGATGAAATCATGGAAAGCCTGGACAGACCGAAACAACTGATTCGCTATGCAAGTGAAAACAATATAGTCAAAAAGGAAAGACTGAAAATAACCGGCAGAATAAAAGCCTATTCGGCAGTGCTGCTGATTATTTTATCAGCTCTTGTTGTAATGTTGGGCACGAGAGAGAGTGTAGACATAACCATTCTCCGCACACAGGGCATGATTTATCAACAACTTCCCGGAGGATATACCGGAAATCTTTACTCAGCACGTATGTTTAATAAAACACACAGGGATATCCTAGTTGAATTGTCTATACCTGAATCAGAAGGGAGCATTGAAATCATAGGAAAACAACCGCTGATTGAAAAAGAAAACTACTCTGTAATCACTTTCCTGGTCAAACGCAGGAACGAAAGCATCACAAAAAGAAAATCAACGGTGACAGTTGAAATACGGGCAGAAGGAAAAAAAATAACCACCCGAAAAACTACATTCATCGGGCCCATTCATTCTTAAATTTTAAAATACATGAAAATCAGCTGGGGACATAAAATACTTTTCACATACCTCGTCTTTGTAGTGGGAATGATGTGCATGGTGTATCTAACTACACAACAGAACCGCGACCTCGTTTCGGATAATTACTATGCTGATGAACTTGCATTTCAAAAAATCATTGATGAAAGCGCCAATACAGCAGCACTATCCGCTGCAGTAGTTGTTGAAAAAAAGATTGATCAGCTTAAAATTACAATGCCGCAAGAATTGAATGGTGTAAAGTCTTCCGGTACATGGATGCTCTATTATGCAGCAGACCGAAAAAAAGATGCAAATGGAAATTTTGAGACAGCAATAGGTATTTCATCGATTATAATTCCAAGTAATGCTCAGGGTTTGTACACACTCATCTTGCAATGGGAAACAGCCGGAAAGCCCTATTACTTTGAACAAAATATTTTTCTCTGACATGGATTTATCATTCATGATACCTGCATTGCTGATAGGGCTGGGTGGAAGTCTGCACTGCATTGGCATGTGCGGACCACTCATGCTTTCAGCCATTCTTCAACCTGGCAACAATACATTTCCAGTTTCAAGGTGGCTGCTTTATCAATTCGGCAGAATCTTAACTTACGCACTCTGGGGTGCAATTTTTGGTTCCATCGGTTTTTCACTGAAATGGTTCGGCTGGCAGCAAAATATATCACTAGCTCTTGGGGTGAGTATATTGATCGTACTCTTTGTGTTGAAGTTTTTTCCTAGTGTTGAGTCAATAATAGCCTCGAACAGGATTTATGGCATAATAACAAGAGAGTTGTCGCCATTCATTATGACAAGAAATAAATGCTCTTCTTTTTTTAGCGGTGTGTTGAATGGCATGTTACCCTGTGGATTGGTTTATATGGCTATTGCAGGTGCAGCTGTGATGCAGGATCCGCTCAAAGGATCGGTTTTCATGGTGGCTTTCGGTATAGGCACACTACCCTTGCTGCTTGCAGTTTTATTTGCGGGTAAAGGTCTGCAACCCAATATTAGAAAATATATGTCAGTTGCATACCCCTATATCCTGGTATCGATGGCTTTGCTGCTTATTATCAGAGGACTGAATCTGGGATCTGCATTTAGTCCGGCACTTTCACCAGAAAAAACAGGTATTGTACACTGTAGTACAGAATGATAAAAATCATTTTATGTTGTGATGACCATTACAAACCATTAGCTACGGTGGAAATAGTTTTGTAATGAAAATCAAATCATAAACTTAAAAACATTAGTTATGCCAGGAAACGGTAAATCATTGCTTCGATCATCACTGCTGAGACCTTCTGTGCTTGAAGATATAATCAGACCATGGAATGAGTGGCTGGATGAAAAATGGCCTTTCTCTACACACCTACCTGCAGTAAATGTTAAAGAAACCGACGACACTTATGAAATCACTATGGCGGCCCCAGGCCTAGAAAAAAATGATTTCAAAATTGATGTCAATGGCTCATTGCTAACCATCAGTGCAGAAAAAGATGAAAAGAAAGAAGAAAAAGATGAAACCTATTCAAGAAGGGAGTACAGCTACAAATCTTTCTCGAGATCATTCAGCCTTCCTGAAGACATTTTCAAAGACAAAATTGATGCAAACTACATGAATGGTGAACTTAAATTGACACTTCCTAAAAAGGAGGAAGCAAAAAAAATGGCCCATCAAAAAATCAGTGTGCATTGATTACATCGTATTGGTCCCCTCGCAATGCAGGTGCATGCGGGGGGATTTCTTAAAATAAGGCTCATGATTGCAAAACCTACACTCCACAAGAACTCCAGCCAGTATATCTATGAGATAACTGCATGGATCAGGCTCATCGAATTCTTCAATCAGGAAAATATACACATGAAAAACAGATTATCTGTTGTCATTGAAGGTATTTACAACAAGGAACATGTTGCTATGGCTGAACATTTCCAGAATCAATTCATTGTCAAAGATGATGTGTATGACCACATGCTGCATGACTTGAACAAGCAAGTAACAAAATGGCAGCAAAATACAATCTGCCCTCCCATTTTAAATGATTTGAAAAAAAGTCATGCAAACCTCTGTCGCCAGATTGAATCCTTAGAGAAAGAACAAGCTGTCACCCGCAAAGACTACAACACCTACCTGTCATCTCTTGGCTAACTTTTGCTGTTCTTCAGTTTAATTGAACAAATTAGCCAATTTCTTTTCGTTTAGCAGTATGATGCTGCCATCCCTAATGTCAATCATTTTCTCGGCTTTGAAATCACTCAGTGTTCTGATGAGTGATTCTGTTGCTGTACCTGCTATATTGGCAAGGTCTTCACGTGATATATGAATCGAAAAAGATGTATCCCCATTACTGAATTTATCCCTCAGCATAATAAGTGCATCTGCTACCCGTTTCCGCAAAGAGTTATACGCCAGCCCGAGCAACTGCTCTTCCTTTTCAATGATGTTGCCAGAAAGAATCTGTAAAAACTTTTTCATCACAACCTGATTCTCTTTGATAAGCGCATCAAATTCCTCTCTGGGTATCATGGCTATTTCAGCATCTTCAAGGGCTTCAGCATTTTCCCTATACACAGAATTTTCCAGCAAGGCCATATAGCCAAAATAATCGCCTTCACCATATAAACCAATGGTCAGGTCTTTACCATCGTCATTGGTTTTGTATAACTTGACTTTGCCTTTCTGCACGTAAAAAAGTCTGTTGGGGTGATTCCCCTCACTGTAAATCACATGACGCTTTTTGTAATAATTGGTGTTTCTACCTGTAGAAAGGTTTTCCCATGCATCCTGCCTGCCGATATCCTGTAGCAGTTCACGGACACCATCCTGACTGGAATCATATTTCTTTTTGAGAACACTCAACTTTCTCAAACGCTGTTCTATTGCATTAAGCAACTCTATTTCTGTAAAAGGTTTGGTGATATAATCATCAGCGCCCATCTCCATACCTTTCCTGAAATCCTGCCTTTCTGTTTTAGCAGTCAAAAAAATGAAAGGAGTATCTTTTAATTCTTCATTTTTATTAAGCATATGCAATACGCCATATCCGTCAAGAACAGGCATCATGATATCGCAAATGATAACATCCGGTTTCTCCAGCTGCGCTTTCTCAATGCCCTCTTTTCCGTTCTCAGCAGTGATGACGTTGTAGTTGGCAAGCTCAAGAATCTCTGCCGTATTTTCACGGATCTCATTGTTGTCTTCAATCAGTAAAATGGTGTTCATATATTGAATTTCAATTTAAAAGTTGTTCCCTTCTCCAGTTCACTATCTACCGCAATTTGTCCGCCCATCAATTCCACATAACGCGAAACAATGTGTAGGCCCAACCCGGTTCCTTGAATATTGTCTACGTTTTTTCCTCTGAAGAAACGTTCGAATAAATGTTTTTTATCATCATCAGGTATACCCAGTCCTTGATCCTTAACTTCAATGTCAACAGAATGACCATTATGATTACTGCTTACCTTAATGGGAGCATGTTCCGGCGAAAATTTAATGGCATTGGAAACCAGGTTGATCATGATATTCCGGAGTAACGACAAATCTACATTGGCTTTAACATCACCATTGTGGACATAGTCGATTTTTTGTCCGTTTTTCAATATGGGATGTATTTCACTGATGATGAGTTGCAGCTGTTCTTTGAGGTTGCATTCAGAAAAATGCAATTGTATTTTTCCTTCTTCAATTTTTCCAAGAGACAAAAACTCATTGAGGATGTCTGTGAGATTTGAAACTGCTGACCTTATGCGGTGAATATGTTTATCCCGCTTATCCTGTTCATCAGAACCGGTATATTTTGCAATCAGTGAAACTGATGAGAGTATAGTACTGAGTGGTGTTCTGAACTCATGTGACGCCATGGAAACGAAACGCGATTTCAGGTCACTGAGTTCCCTTTCCTTACTCAAAGCATCAGATAATTCCTGGGTTCGCATAACCACTTTATGCTCCAGCTCCTCATTCAATTTTTCTATTTCCTGTTTGGCTTTTTCAACTTCTTCTTTTTGACGTCTCAGGTTATTTTCAATTTCAATCCGCTTGGAAATATCAATGATGAATGCAATGACGTATGGTTCCTCTTCAATCGAATAATGACCGAGGCTGATCTCAACCGGCAACTCTTCGCCATTACTTAACCTGGCACTCAGCTGCATGCCTCGGCCCATAGGACGATTCTCAGGTTGACTGTCGTATCTGCCTCTGTGTTCAATATGTCTTTCTCTGTATCTATCGGGTATCAGGTCTTCTACCTTGAGACTGGTTATCACCGGCATGGTATAACCAAACATGGATGTGGCCTGATCATTGGCCAGAATAATTCGGCCATTCCGGTTTACAAGTAATATCGGAATGGTTGCATATTGAAATAATGCTTCGAATTTCTTGATTTCCTTAAAGAGGTTTTCTGAAAATATGCGCTGGGTGTCAATATTGATGATGCGTTGTAAAACACATTTATGCCCATCACATTCAAAATGAGCCATATCAAGTCGACCCAGAAAAACCTGATTATTCCTGCGTTTAAAAAGTACTTCCTCTGTCCAGTGACCATTTTTATTGAGTGTATTCAACACAAGGTCCGCAATCTCCTGATCAAGGTCGTTTTTACGCATGCCAAAGATTGTGAAATCCTGCTGAAAAGATTCCCTGTCTTCATAACCAAAAAAATGCTTGTAGGCATCATTGAAATATTTCAGCGAAGAGCCATCCGTCTCCCACACAGCAACAAATTCATCTGAAAAAGCAGACCATGCTTTAAACATGGAAGCCTGAAAATTATTATCAGTTTTCTGGTTATACATAAACAGGGGTTAAATTAGGGCACTGTTTTCACACAGGAAAATTATCTGACACAAGTTAACCAAAAAATTACCCTTAAGTATTTTAAGTAAGCTTCAAA
The DNA here is from genome assembly GCA_039805815.1 of Bacteroidota bacterium. Lineage (GTDB taxonomy): Bacteria > Bacteroidota > Bacteroidia > Chitinophagales > Chitinophagaceae > Pollutibacter. The sequence goes on from JBDLTO010000052.1 coordinate 6,384, forward strand.
GGAGCATGCGAAGCATCAGGAAGAAAACAAATTGTACAAAAAACAAAATGGGTGCAAAAACATTATCCTGCTTTATTCGCAACAAAAAGAAGCCATAACTTACACATGTTGCAATTGCCCACCAGCAAAAGAAATTATACACGGGTATAAGTCCACCTTCCCATTGCCAGAAACCAAGCTTTATGGCAACAGGTTCCATTACCCAATCAAACATGGTCGCTAGCAAACCAGCCACTATGGCTGTATAAAGTCCATGATTAACAATCCGCTTAAAAAACTTCAATGTAACCACATGGGAACAATAAACAATACAAAACCAGTTCAGACCAATCAGAACAGGAACACCCCATATTTTACCGCCAAGAACCGCTCCATAAACGTAATTGCCAAAAAGAAGTCCTGTATGCACCCCAATCATCTCTGAGATCAGTCCTGTTAAACTAGCAGCAACAAAAGCTGCGATAAAGCTTTTACTGATGCGCGCTTCATTCCAAAGAAGCAGCAATAACATTAGCAAAAGATTGACTGGGGTGAAAGCTACAAACAATTCCCTGTTGAAAAATGACATACCGATAGCACCGGCAACATGCACCAATACGGCCAGAAACACTGACACATAAAGGGGTATGGTGTGTAAATATGGTGAGGGGATGCGTATCTGTAACCTGATTGACACAATAATTAAACAAACAGTGGCTTTAAATGTTCAAAGCTATCACAGTTCAGCACTGGCCAGCTCTCCAACTATTGCAGCACTTTTCAAACATAAAGGGATTCCTCCTCCCGGATGAACACTGCCTCCAGTGAAAAATAATCCACGGATATCTGAACTAAAATTAGCGTGCCTGAGAAAAGCCGCCCACTTGGAGTTGGAACTGGTTCCATACAAAGAGCCAAGGTAAGAGTCCGTTCGCTGTTCTATACCCGCTGGCGTCAAGACCTCTTCTACGACTATATGCTTGCTCAGGTCAACGCCAAGGATACGGTTGAGCTTCTCCAGAATATTTCTTCGCACTGCTGCAACTTCCAGGTTCCAGTCCGCCCCGGCTTTAGCCGGGGCGTTTATCATCACAAACCAATTCTCAGACCCAACAGGCGCCATACCTGCCTCCATTTTCGAGGTGATATTGATATAGATGGTTGGATCATCAAAAAAACGTTTGTGTTGGAAAATGTGCTCAAACTCTTCCCGGTATTGCTCACTGAAAAAAATATTGTGTAGATGAAGATTGCTGAACTCCCTGTTTATTCCCCAGTAAAAAATCAAAGCACTGCTGCTCCTTTCATTGCGGAGAACCTTTCGTACACCTTCCTCCCGCTCCAAGAGGTTCTTGTACGTGAAATAGGCATCCACATTACTCACTACGGTTGCTGCCGGGATAAAAACGCCATTGGCCACAATACCACTTACCCGCCCTGAATCTGTTACAATATTGTTTACCCTGCTATTGAAAACAAATTTTACACCTTTTTTCTCAGCAAGCCTACGCAGTGTATCTGGTATACTGATCATACCTCCCTCAGGGTAATATGTGCCCTGATTTTGTTCGAGGTGGGGGATTAGGCTGAGCATCCCAGGCGCCTGAAAAGGATTGCTGCCATTGTATGTGGCAAAACGGTTGAAAATCTGGACGGCCTCTGGGGTTTTAAACCTGGACTTATTAAACTGGTTGAGGGTTTTTGTGAGGTAGGGAAGTTTGACTGTCTGGAAAGCGCCAATTATCCTCGGATGAAGCCAGGTAGATAATTTATGAAGTGAGTAGTTAAGAAAAATACTACCTACCTTTTCATACACTTTTGCTGAATCTTGGAGGTAACGCAATATATTCCCACCGGGCTCTCCGAGAACCTGCTCCATTTCATTCGCAAAAGCTTGCTGATCTGTATAAGCATTGACCACTTTACCATCTTCAAAAAAGTAGCGGCATGCAAGGGGAAGGGAACGATAGCTGAAATAATTACGGATATCCTCACCTGCAAATGCGAATAACTCCTCTATGTTTTCGGGCTGGGTAAATAATGAGGGTCCAGCATCAAAAACAAATCCGTCTCGCTCAATGAGGTACATCTTACCTCCTGCCTGATCATTTTTTTCATGCACTTCAACATCAAAACCATGAACGGCGAGTCGCACAGCTGTTGCCAAACCGGCGATACCTGCACCTATGATTATGGCTTTACGTTGTGGCATAAGCCATCAGTTTATTTTTCTCAAGATACTCCTCCAGCATAGGAAAAGCAATCTGAAACCATGCTGTATACAACTGGGGATGAGTGCTGAGGCCGGTCCTCAAATCATTCATTGATTTGTAACAATAATCCCCTACTTCGTCTTCATTGGGATGCACAGGTCCGTCATATTCACCGATGAGCACATGATCGAATTCGTGTTCAGTGAGCTCATTGTCAAGCGCCGCCTTGTAAATAAAGCTGAATACAGGCTTCACTGCTGTTTCAAAACCAAGCTCCTCTTGCATCCTGCGCCTGCCCGCCTCAGCAGGTGTTTCGCCGGGATAAGGATGACTGCAACAGGTATTGGTCCACAACCCACCACTGTGGTATTTTTTCAACGCCCTGCGCTGCAGGAGCATCTCCCCATTGCTGTTGAAAAGAAATACGCTGAACGCCCTGTGTAACAAGGCCTTTCTGTGTACTTCCATTTTTTCCATATATCCAGTTGGATTGTCTTGTTCATCAACCAACACTAGCATTTGTTCAACCATAATTACTGTTGATCGGGTTTGGTGTTGAGGTTTTTTTGAAACTCCTCGCCAAGTGGACTCACTCCGGGATCGAAATAGCCAATCAGCTTACCTGTCTCATCAATAATATACTTGGAGAAATTCCATGCAGGTGCTTCCTTATTCCAACCGTTTTGCTGAGGATCTGATAACCATTTGAATAGGGGATGTTGTTCCTTACTTTTAACCACAACAGCTTTTGTGGCTAAAGGGAACTCAACCCCATAATTTTTCTTACAGAAACCTGCTATCTCTTCGTTACTTCCCTTTTCCTGTTGCTTAAAGTCATTGGCTGGAAAACCAACAACAATAACCTCCCCTTTCCTGTCTGCATAAAGCTTTTGTAACTCTTCATATTGACCAGTGTACCCACAATCACTTGCCGTATTCACCACCACAATTTTTTTACCTTTGTAAGCCGCCAAACTGGCTGGTGTGCCGTCAATAAGCTCAAAAGGGATATCATATACCGGAACAATGGGGGGTACTGCCTGCTGAACAGGAATAGACCTGCTGTTGACCCCAAAAAAGCGCGTAACGCCTGTAAGCACAGGATATACTCTTTTTAAAATCTGTTGTCTTGTACTCATACCTTGTGTTTTGGAGGATGCACACGCCCAGGCAATTGTTGTAACTGCCAGAATAACCAGCACCCATTTTATCTTCATTAAGCTTCTCATGATCATCCTATTTTAAAAATCTTTCTCAACAATGCAGCCTTACCTTTAAAGGGAGCATACCATACGGGTACATCAAACCAACTGGGAGAATGCATGACTGCCTTAGGTCTGGTAAAT
>JBDLTO010000053.1:0-2637 GCA_039805815.1 Bacteroidota bacterium
TCCGCCCGGATACTGGAAATCATTGGGATGGTCCTGTGGTTCAAACATGTCAAGAATATGCGGACGAAAAGCCTGATCACATTTAACAATGAATGAACCCGCAGGATAGGATTTGTTGTTGTGTGTAAATCCGTTTTCTGTCTGGTTTACAACAATGCCTGTTCTGATTAGTGCATTCAGGAAACGCTTTGCGGTGGTGAAATCAGCTTGGTCTGCTGGGATGATGTATGCCCTGGCATCACGAAGTTTTGGGTTGTTGAAGATGCTATCGTAATGTTTCATAGGTATATTGCTGATGTTTCTGCCCCATCCTTCAGGTACATTGCCTTCAGCATTAGCTGATGTTTTTGCAGCCTGTTCCTTTTTAAAAAGTTCAGTGATGGCATCCGCGTGTTTGGGATAGTGCGTCCAGCTGTCCCTGCTTCCCTTTTCAATGGCATTTTTACCCATTCTGTAGATGTTGAAAAGCAGTTCGTCGCGGTGACGACTTGCATACATCAGTACAGCATAGTTCATGGAAACGGAGTAATCAATTGAATTGCGAAAGTACCATTTGCGTGGCGTGATCGGATTGGGATTAGCGCTACTTGGAATTAAGCGGGAAGGAACCAGCGGAATGCTTGAAGGTGTTGGTGAACCGATGATTTCAGTGAGCAATCCGATCATGTTGTGGAAGTACGTTGTTGTTCTCAAGCCTCCGTTATACCATGTGGAATATGGCGAACCTGCCCGTTGGGTAAAACCGGGTTTACCTTCTGCGTTTAACCTGTTGATCATTGCAGCACCTACAGCATCAAGACTTGTCATAACCAGCGGATCATAAACGTGGTTGAAGGGGTCACGGAAGGGCGGACCAGCAACTACAGCGCCGGGAGGACCAGTTTGGTGGTGGTTGTACATGATTTGTGGAATCCAGTCTATGAATAGCTGGCGACCCATATTTTGGGTTTCTTTGAGGTTCAGCATGTAAAAGTCCCGGTTATTGTCATGGCCGGCATATTTTTCATACATCCGGGGTAGAAAGCTGGTTGTTCTTTTTGATGTGTCACTGTTCCGCATGTACCAGTCAGATACCAGTTCCTGTCCGTCAGGATTGGCATGCACCATCAAAATGATTGTATTATCCAGGATGAACTTTGTTTCCTCATCATTCCTGCTGTTGAGCTGGTAGGCCAGTTCAATCAACTGATGGGCGCCCACAACTTCAGTGGCATGCAAACCACCATCGATCCATACTACAGCTTTACCCTGGGCAGCGAGGGACCTGGCCATTTCGTCAGACAGTCCTTCTGCTCTTGCCATCCGCTGTGAAATCTCTTGATACCGCTTCAGGTTTTTGTGATTTTCGGGGGAAGTAATGATCATCATAAACTGATCCCGGCCTTCCTCTGTTTTTCCTATACTTGTTAGGATGGCACGTTCAGAAGCGGCATCCAATTTTTTGAAATAAGCTTCAGTTTTGGAATAGTTGGTGAGCATGTAGTTGTCGCCAATATTAAATCCAAAATGCTCCTTAGGAGCGGGTACAGATTGGGCTGTTCCAGACAAGGTTATGAACAGCAGAATAAATGTAAACAGTTGATTTTTTAGTGATTGCATGCAATTAAGTTAATGACGTAATTTACTTATTTCAGATAAAACCACCCTCTTTGGTGACAAACAAAATATAAACGCTGCATAATTTTAAAAAAAATTACTGAAAACGTTTTCGCAAAAAACACCTTTTATCCACATTATAGTGATAAAATCGCCTTAACTTGAAATTGCATTTTCAGATTATTAAACCTAAACGACGCTTAGTCATGAGAAAAAAAAGCATGGGCAGAATCCTGTCTGTTGCCATTTTCAGTGTTTTTACGCTGATGGTAATACAGGTTAATGCCGAGAAAAAGTCAGCCGCCGGACTACTAAAGTCTGAGAAATTTAATTTCCCCCCGGTAGACGTTACAGGTACTGTAACGGATGTTCGAAACGCCCCCCTTGCCGGAGCTACAGTTACAATCAAGGGAACCCGTTCATCTGTGGTAACAGATCAGAATGGTAAGTACAGTTTGAAGAATGTTCCTGATAATGCGGTATTGCAAATCAGCTTCAGTGGTTACATTACTGAAGAGGTTGCTGCCAAATCTGCTGGAAGGGTAACCATGCGTGAGCAGGTAAACCAACTTACAGACGTGGTAGTTATCGGTTATGGTACTGCCAAGAAGAAAGACCTTACAGGTGCTGTTGCACAGGTAAAAGCCACACAACTTGAAAACGAGAATCCCCGTTCTGTGCAGGATATGCTCAGGGGTAACGCACCCGGTCTTGACGTTGGATTCAATGCTTCAGCTAAAGGTGGTGGTTCACTGCAGGTTAGGGGTCGTGCTTCACTGACGGCTTCAACTTCACCGCTGATTGTTGTTGACGGGGTAATTTATCCTGGTGACCTTTCAGACATCAACCCCAATGATATCCAGACTGTAGACGTATTGAAAGATGCGAGTTCAGCTGCTGTATTCGGTGCCCGTTCCGCCAACGGTGTAATCTTGGTAACAACCAAGCGTGGTAAGGCAGGTAAGCCTGTTATCACAGTTAACTCAAACTATGCGTTCAACAGGATTTCCCGCTGGCCTGGTTTGTTGAGTCCTGATGAGT
>JBDLTO010000054.1:0-4573 GCA_039805815.1 Bacteroidota bacterium
CGCATTTATGCAGGAGAGCCTGGTGTTGATACAGGAGTCAGGTGGTTGCACATTATCTACCAGGCTATTGTGCAGCAAAAGTGTTTGAAGATCAGCTACAGGCCTTTTGGGCAGCCTTTGAAAACCAGAACCGTGAGTCCGTATATCCTCAAGGAGTACCGAGACAAATGGTATATGGTGGCCCATGCGCGCGAGATCAAAAGGGATGTCAAAACCAATCTCTTCAAGTTGTATAGGATTGAAGCCATAGAGCCAGCAGCTGAAACTTATGTGGACGATCCATCTTTCAATCCATCCACTTTTTTCAAACATGCATTGGGTGTATTCCACAGCCATGATTTGCAGCCTGAGCTGATCAGGTTATTTTTCATCAAAGAGATAGCGCCGTTGATTTTGGAAAGTCCCTTGCATCCTTCCATGAAAGTGATCCGCAACAATGCGGAAGGCTTGGAGGTCAGTCTGTACGTTTTCAACACCATTGAACTCCGGAATCTGGTGCTTTCTTATGGGGCACAGTGCAGGGTATTGGCACCGGAGGTGTTGAAGGGTCAGATTCAGGATGAGTTGGCTGCTGCGCTGAAGCAGTATGAATGATCATGTCAGTCACGTGAAAAAACAGGAATTATCGGTGCATTTCCCTTGCATGAATTCAGGAAATGGGGGAAATTGCAGTAAGAATCCCAATCATCATGCAAGAGGATATTAGGTGGAAGCAACGTTTTCAGAATTATGGCAAGGCTTTGATGCTGCTTGAGGAGGCTGTTGATGCCAATCGCACAGCTGAACGCGAGTTGATTAAAGCGGGTATTATCCAATATTTTGAGTTCACCCATGAACTTGCCTGGAAAGTGATGAAAGATTTTTTGGAGTATGAGGGCATGACCGGTATTGTAGGTTCCCGAAGCGCCACCCGTGAAGCGTTTAATAAGGGTTTGATTGAGGAGGGACAAGCTTGGATGGATATGTTGGAGACCAGGAACATTACGGTTCACGCTTATGACCCTTTGATCATTACAGAAGCATTTGAACAAATCGTCAACATCAATGTCGTTTTGCTCAGAAAGTTTCATCAAACCATGTTGGCTTATTTATGAGATTTGGACTCGACGATAGCATTATTGAACGGCTGCAAGCGGTATTCCGCCGTTATGGCGAAGTGGATGAGGTGGTGATTTACGGCTCCAGGGCCAAGGGCAATTTCAGAACCGGTTCTGATATAGACATGACGGTCAAAGGTCAGGGAATCAACCGTAAAATCATAGGGGATATTTGGCAGGATATTGAGGACCTCAATTTTCCTTATAAGGTTGATTTGTCTGATTATGCTGCATTGGATGCAACATCCCTCTGCGAACATATTGAAAGGGTTGGCAAAGTTTTTTACAGCAAAAGTCAGAGGAAGAAATAGGCTGCGGCAGCCATTGCGCTTCGGGCGCCCGGGCAATCCAGTTTGGCGATACGACGATTGTTCGTGTAATCAATCAGGTATTGGTTGTCGATTTTAGCGATGCGCTTGTTGGTGGTGTAATTGATGATGTATTGTCCGTCGAATTTAAGCAGCCTTTTGTAGGTGTTGTAGGTAACCAGAAATTCACCATCGAATTTGTACATACGTTGGTTTCCGGAGTAGGTATAAACGTAATCACCATCCACTTTCAGTACCCGTTGGTTTCCCGAATATGTGGCAATATAGCATTGTGATTGGGCACAATAACCTGCAAGCAGGAACAGGGTGGTGAGCAGTGTTTTCATGTTTTGGTGTTAATCTCTATAAAGGTAAAGAGGATTTGGGAAATTTTTGTTTTTATGGAGGGTTACTTTATTGTAAAATATATTAGTTTAATTCGGAAATTATCCGAATAATATGTATAAATTTGACATATTTGAATTTTTATACAACCATATTACCCTTTTCTGGACAACCTCTTGGCTCCCAATTGCTTTTGCATCTTTTTAGAGACTACAGGCGCCCTTATGACAAGATTGGTGAGTTGGTGAATCAAGGAATACTTGTACAATTGAAAAGAGGGCTGTATTTGCCAGGACCCAACTTGCCATTGCAAAAGCCAGAACCATTCTTGACAGCCAATCATTTGTATGGACCCAGTTATGTTTCCTTTGATGCAGCCTTAAGCTATTGGGGTTTGATTCCTGAAAAAGTGGTTGAAATCAAGTCGGCCACTTTGTTGCATACCAAGGAATTTGTAACTGTTTCCGGTGTATTTGTGTATGTGCATGTACCTTCAGCTTATTATGCTTTGGGTTTGAAATCACAACAACTTGCCAAGGGACAGGTGGCGATTCTGGCATCTCCGGAAAAGGCATTGATGGATAAAATTATTGATACGAGTGGATTGCAATTGAGGAGTATGAAACAAGTTGAATTTTTTTTGATGGAAGATTTGAGAATTGACGAGGAGGACCTGAGGCTGCTGGATACCCATTCCATGCAATTATGGATGAAACATGCCCCAAAAAAACAAAGTATGGTCAGTGTTTTAAATTTTCTGAACCGCTTATGATTAGGGAGTGGTTAATGAAATACAATCCAACCAATAATTTTGAGTTGGTGCAGGCCATGCGAGAAATCATGCAGGAAATTGCTTTGGCGGGTTTAAGTAGAGGTGGCTTTTTTGAAAATGGAGCCTTTTATGGTGGTACAGCGCTTCGCATCTTTCATGGATTGCCAAGGTTTTCTGAAGATCTTGATTTTTCATTGACTGTAAAAGATGAGCAGTTTGCGATTGAAAAATACTTCCCAAGTATTGAAAAAGAGTTCAAGGCTCTTGGATTTACAGTTAACTTATCAAAGAAACCCAAAACTGCATCCACAAGGATTGAGTCTGCTTTTCTCAAGACACAAACCTTGATGAGTGAGATCATATTGCAAGGTATATTGCCGGAATTGGAAATTGATGTCCAATCAAAAATCAAAATTAAATTGGAAGTCGATTCCAATCCACCGGGAGGATTCAAAACAGTTGATCGGCTGTTGATGAATCCATTTTCTTTTTATGTCACTTGTTATGATCTTCCGGATCTATTTGCAGGGAAAATGCATGCCATCCTATTCAGGAAATGGAAGAATAGGGTAAAGGGAAGGGACTGGTATGACTTTGAATGGTATGTAAAAAATGGAATTCCATTAAGCCTGGACCATTTATGTGTAAGGGCAAACCAATCAGGTGATTGGTTACAGGAAAAAATGTCAAGACAAGATTTTGAGGAGTTGCTCAACAAAAAATTCCAAGAAACCAATATCAATGACGTCAAGCAGGATATCATTCCTTTTATAAAAGAGCGTGAACTTGTTTCCCAATGGGAGAACCAATATTTTTTGGATTTGATAGGGGAAGTTAAATTCTGTTGATAGAATTATATTTAAAGTTTCGTATTAAGAGTTCAACTTTTATGTTCTTGAGCATAAATTTGTTTCTCAAATTTATTGTGTATAAAGAGAATCAATAACCCAAAAATTGTTGCAGACAAAATCAATAATATATTGGGCAACCCGGATATCGAAAAAGACAACCTGATTAGGATTGTGGAAATGATGAATCCTGAGTTTCTGATGACCTTATGGAATTCATCAGTATGGAAAAACGAAAAGAGTAACAAAATTACATCTGCTATGATCAGGATGGTAAAAAACTGTTCAAAGAAGATATTGTTGATGTTCGTGAAATTGACTCCTACATTGTTGACAGGGTACAATATTCCCCAGCACCAATTCACAAAAGAATAGATAGCAGTTATTATCAGCACCGGTACAAGCGCTGTTGCTACAATCTTTTTGATTTTAATGAACCTTGCCATGCCATGGTTAATGCTTGCATTTGGATCTGTGATTCTGAATCTTTTTTTGCTTTGTTTGTAAAACAAATAAATCAGAAAGAACAGCAGAATCGATGCAAGCAAATCATAAGTAAACTGCAGGTCGTATTTGCTTTTGAACCAATCTTCTGTGAGCGAAAGATTGGACAAATCCTTGAACAAACGCCTGATGATGATCAGGGTTATGATTTCATATTGTTTCCTGATATATGTTGTAATGGATGTTGGCAGGTAATGGATAAGCAGGTAAACTTCATACACCAGAATAAATGAAAATGGTGTGTAGATGGCAGCTATGGGGTTATTGAGCAAATTCTTACTTTCATTCAATTCAATTATTTTCCAATCCACCAAAAAGATGATTGATAGGTGAATCAGAAAACTTGCAATCGCAATGATTAAAATGATTCTCTCACTTTTCTGTTTGGTGCGCTCAGAAAGCAGTTGATTGTATATCTTTTCAAAGCGCATATTCATTTCAATTTGGTAAATATCTGATTTCCAATCTAAAGCAGTTATACAATAAAACTGCAAAGTTGTTCATCGACCTTCGTTGCTTCAATTTGAACGAAGGGTAGAAATTGAAGAATTGTTTCAGGGGTAAGTGAATTATCTCGAAGAAGGGAGAATTTAATTTGAAGATAAGTAAATGATTTCTAAATTTGCAACTATAAATCAGTTGCTTTGTCAAAAAAGGATTTGATTACTTATAAAGGATTTTACGGCTCTGTACATTACA
>JBDLTO010000055.1:0-4619 GCA_039805815.1 Bacteroidota bacterium
AGAAGAGAATCCTCCCGAAAAAAAAGGAGAAGAGCCAACAGAAGGAAGGCCATGTGGGCTGTTGCCCTCGTTTGTATTTTGTGGGGGACAACCTGGATGGCCTCAAAAATAGGCGTAAAATATATACCGGCACTCCAGCTTTCAGGTTTAAGGCACCTGATTGGTGGGGGGTTATATGTTGCTTATTTCACCTTTGTAAAAAGGATGTTCCCGCAAAGGCACCAGTGGTGGCGATTGTTGTGGATGTCTGTTCTGATGTTTGTACTGAGCAATGGGCTCAGTGTGCTTTCTGTAGTTTACATGCCAAGCGGACTGGGCTCAGTTGTTGGTGCAATTGCACCCATATGGGTAATCATCTTCAGCTTTTTCATTTTTAAACAAATCCGCTTTAAAAAACAAACCATTGTAGGAATTCTTCTTGGTTTCACAGGAGTTGTCATAACTTTTTCAGACTACTTTGAACATGTTATGTATACTGACTTTTCTTATGGTATTTTATTTGGCATGATTTCCAGTATGACATGGGCTGTAGCTACATTACTTACCGTCAAACAGGCCAAAGACCTAGACCCTTATTTCTCACTGGGCTGGCAGATGTTTATCAGTGGGATTATGCTCAATTCCTATTCATATATATCAGGAAATTTTGTAAGCTTCGTTTCAATCCCAACAGATGCATGGCTTTCAATTGCTTATCTTGTGGTAATTGGATCGGTGATTGCTTTCGGAGCATACATTTATGCACTCAGAAGACTACCCGCCACATTGGTATCCATTCATGCATATATAAATCCCATAGTAGCAATTTTGTTGGGAGATTTGTTGATGAATGAAAAGCTTACGCCGTTCGTTATAATTGGAACAATCATCACTTTGCTAGGTGTTTACCTTGTAAACAACAGTTTCAGAAGGAAAATCAAGTTCAGGAAATCATCTCCCGCCATTGCTGATTGAAGGACTTGGCAGGGAACTTTAAATCGGCCCTCTGACCTGTCCAACCTTTAAATAACCTGTTGACCATCCAGTTTTTTATACGGTGATTACCCATATTCATCATTTTGCGGTGAAGCATCCCGGTTTGCCAGGCTTTCCAAGCTATACTTTCCATTGCAGATCCCTTACCAGACGTTACTGTTTCGTGCCTGTTGTGTAGCAACAATTCATGCAAATTAATTTTTACTGCACAAACCTCTGTACAATTGCCGCAAAGGGATGATGCGTGGCTCAGGTGATTCCATTCACCCAGTTCCTTTAGGTTAGGGGTGATAACACTACCGATTGGTCCGCTATATGTTGTACCATACGCATGACCGCCAATATTCTTGTAAACGGGACAGGCATTCAAACAAGCTCCGCACCGGATGCAGTAAAGGCTTTCCCTCGAAACCGGATCCTGCAATACCTGTGTGCGTCCATTATCAAGTAGAATAACATACATTTCTTCCGGTCCGTCTGATTCTGTTGCTTGTTTCGGTCCGCTTATTATTGAATTGTATACAGTAATTTGTTGCCCAGTTCCAAACGTTGATAACAATGGCCAGAAAAGGGCAAGATCGTGAATACTGGGGATGACTTTCTCCAGACCAACAACCACGATATGTGTTTTTGGCCAGGATGCACTCAACCTTGCATTACCTTCATTCTCAGTAACGGCAATACCACCTGTGTCTGCGATGATGAAATTAGCACCCGTAACACCAACTTCCGCTTCTCTGTACTTTTTCCTCAATTTTTCCCGTGCAACCAACGTAAGCTGCTCTGGTGATAGGTCTAGAGGGGTTTGCAGGTGTTCATGAAAAACACGCGCAACATCCTCTTTGCTCTTGTGCATAGCCGGAGTAACGATGTGGTAAGGTGGTTCATTATCCAGCTGCTGAATATATTCACCCAAATCTGTTTCAACACTTTCAATACCATTTTCGTGAAGGAAATCATTCAGGTGAATTTCCTCAGTAACCATGCTTTTAGACTTGACAAGAGACTTGCAATTACGTTCCTTGCAAATCTTCAATATAGCTTCACGAGCTTGCGCTGCATCTACAGCCCAAATTACTTTCCCCCCCTTTGCCAGAAGGTTTTTCTCAAATTTCTCAAGTTGGATGTCAAGCGTTTCCAGGGCTTTCCACTTTGTGTTCTTAGCCTTTTTTCTGGCAAATTCCAGATCGGCAAACTGTCGCTTTCCAACCGGTACAACAGCATTATATTTACCAATGTTGTAATTTATGGTTTTACGGTGGTTGAGGTCAGCAGCTTTGATGGCGCTTTTCTCCCTGAATGTGGAAACGACTGATGACATGATTATTTGTTTTCTTCTTTTTGATCGACTTTAAAATAATCCTTCGCAACCTGATCCAATGCATCATAAAAATCTTCCCCGTAAGCCCTAATCAGCGCATCTTTCAGGAATTTGTAAACAGGTACTTTCAATTCCTTACCCAAAGCACAGGCGGGACTGCACATACCTTCCCTTGGATCATAATTGAGCAATTCATGAGCAGAAAATCTGCTCTTACTTCTTTTTATGGGATAAAGATGACAGGATATTGGTTTTTTCCAGCTAATCAATTTCTGGTTATAACCCTCTTCAAATGCACACTTGATAACACCCTGCTTATCCCTGAATCCATAGGCACAGATTTTGTCATCGACTGTAGGTGTTACCCAACCAAATTCTCGGTCATACCTGTAAAGTCCATTTCGCTCAATCTCTTTCAAGCCTTCTTTGGGTATGAGGTGCATTACTTTTTCATAAGCCACTTTAACTTCATCCAGTTCTTCATCTATAAGGGGAGCACCTGCATCACCATCTTCACAACACCCCCCCTTGCATTTAGACAGGTCACAGACAAATTGGTCTTCTACAATATCGTCGCTTATGAGAATACTATCGATCGAAATCAAGCTATTGTGTTTATGCAAAAATAGTATTAAATCATGGGTAGGAACACCGTGTAACTGAAAACTTACTAAAGACTCATCATTTCCTTGAAACGAACAGCCTGGCGCCGTGAAACCTCAATTTTTTCTCCGCCTTTTATTTCAAGTAACAAGCCACCATTGAAGAAAGGTTCTACCTTTTCAATCATCCTAAGGTTTACAATATGTTTTCTGTTTGCGCGGAAGAAAATCCGGGTATCCAAACGTTCTTCAAGCGAATTGAGTGACTTCAGAATCAATGGTTTGTTTGTACTGAAAAACACCCGGGCATAGTTTCCAACAGATTCAAAAAGTCTGATTTCGGAGAGCTTGACAAACCAACATTTTTCTCCATCTTTTACAAAGACCTGGTCAGACTCAGTCAGCATGTGCCTCGACTCATATCTGCCGTCAGTAGCATGGATATCCCTTTCATCAAGGAGAAGTAGCTTCTGGATTGCGTCTGATAAACGTTTCGGATCTATGGGCTTTAACAGGTAATCAAGTGCATTAACTTCAAAAGCCTTGATAGCAAAATCATTGAAAGCTGTTGTAAAAATAACAGCAGGAACCTTATCCAACTCTTCCAACAATTCAAACCCGGTTTTCGCAGGCATCTGTATGTCTAAAAAAATGAGGTCCGGATTTAATTCGGGAATTAAAACGAGTGCTTCATCTGCATTGGCGGCTTCACCAAGAATTTCAACTTCCGGATAATCACTGAGCATCTTCCTGAGTTCAGCCCTTGCAAGTCGTTCATCATCAATAATGATTGCAGTCTTTTTCATCATGTTATTTTTAATCAAGTGGAATGACTACCTCAGCAAGCACTTCCTTTTCATTCAACTGACTGATTCTGAAGGTTGCCCTGCCTGCAAAAATAAGCTGTAACCTTGTTTCAGTGCTCTGTAATCCGAATCCCTCTTTTTCCTTTTGCATGTCAAGCTTACCATCATTCACCACCTGCAGGTAAAACAGCCCTTCATTCTCAAGTGCAACAATTTTAATGGTTCCAGGATCTACACTTTTTCCTATACCATGTTTGATGGCATTTTCAACAAGTGTTTGCAACATCATCGGAGGAACTGGATTATCCAAGGCATCCTCGTCTATTTCATACTTAACTTTGAGCCGGTCTTCAAACCTGATCAATTCAAGTGCCAAGTAATCTTCCACAATTTCGAGCTCTTTTTCAAGTGTAACTGTTTCAAGCTGGTCTGAGAGCATACTGGATCTGAGGATGTTACCCAATGAAGTCACTGAAACCCTTGCCCTGCTTGGGTCTTCATCAATCAATGCCCTGATGCTGTTTAGCGCATTGAAAATAAAATGCGGATTGATACTCGCTTTTATTGTCTTCAGCTCGAGCGACTTAACCATTGCTTCAAGTTTGAGGTTGTCGACCTGGTTTTTCCGGGATTGTTCCACATAATGGTAGATGAAATAAATGCAGTTCCAGATAAAAAGGTAAATGAAAGAAGTAAAAATATTGGTACTGATTTTTTGCTGAAGTCCCATCAATACTTCTTCCTTGTATTCGAGTTTCAGTATACTGCTCAGGAAGGTTTCAAGTAGTCCTATTAATGCAGCGAACAAAACGGACACAAAGACAAACCCGATAAGCTGGTAATTTACCGGTCGGTTCATCAGCATTAGCCTGTGGATTGCCAGCCGCATAACATGAGACATCACCAATCCAACCA
>JBDLTO010000056.1:0-3534 GCA_039805815.1 Bacteroidota bacterium
CCGCCTTTTTGTTTTCCAGCCTTATGGCAATTTTCACATTTTGATGCAAGAAGCGGTTGTACAATTCCCTCATAAACTGTAAATGTTGAAGTATCAGACAATACAGGTATTACCTTCACCTGCTTTTCAGCTTCCTCCTGTTCAGGCCACAGGAAATCAGGTCCGTGGGTAAGACTTCCTCCTGCGTGGCCTGTAAATACCATCACAATCAGGGCAGCAATAAAAATTGGATGAAATGCTTTATGTACCCGGTTAATTTTCAAATTATAGCGGTGTAAAAAATAGACACCTCCGCACAGGAAAGTAAACAAAATGGCCAACCATTGATGTATTTCAGCAGCCTGTTCATTGTATTCTCCTGAAGTGTTGAGCAATAAACCGGAAGCAGCACTTATCATGGCACTGATCCAAGATACAAATAGAATGAAACCATGCTGTCTTGATAGGCGTACAGACTTATCAGGGCCAATGTAAAACAACAAAAAGGCTAAGCTGAATATGCCAATTGGCAGATGCAGCAACACAGGATGGAGATGGCCAAGAAAATTAGTAATCATGCGATCAGGTCATGTACAACATGGCCGGATACATCCGTAAGCCTGTATCTCCGTCCCTGCGTTTTGTAAATAAATTGTTCATGGTCGATGCCCATCAGGTGCATCATAGTGGCCTGAAAATCATGAACATGCACCTTGTCTTTCACCACATTATGGGCAAAATCATCCGTCTCCCCATATACTAGTCCGGGTTTTACCCCCCCACCAGCCATCCAAATGCTATAGGCACCGGGATGATGATCCCTGCCAAAGCCTTCGGGCGTGAGCGATCCCTGAGAAAAACTCGTCCGGCCAAACTCTCCACCCCAAACCACCAACGTATCATCCAGCAAACCACGTTGCTTCAAGTCTTTCACCAGGGCTGCTGAAGCCTGATCGGTTTGTTTGGTTGCTCTGCGAATACCCGAAAACAGTGCACCATGGTGATCCCAGCCTAAATGGTAAAGTTGAATAAAACGAACATCCTTCTCTGCCAATCTTCTGGCCATGATGCAATTGTAAGCGAAGGTTCCAGGCTTTTTAACATCCTCCCCATACATATCCAGTATGTGTTGGGGTTCATCAGATAAATCTGTTATCGATGGAATAGCCATCTGCATGCGATAGGCCATTTCATGTTGATTGATCTGGCTTTCCACCTCTGCGTCATGCCAGACTTCATTCTGCATGCGGTTCATCTTTTTGATGAAATCAAGTGCCCTTCTCCGATCCATCCTGTCGATGCCCGCGGGATTCGATAAATAAGGAACAGGATCACTGGCAGACATGAACTGCACGCCCTGGTGGTGTGAGGGCAAAAATCCACTGCTCCAGGAAGCATTGCTGATGGGCTGATCGCCGCCGCCTTTAGACAACATGACAATAAAAGATGGTAAATTATCATTCATGCTACCCAGTCCGTAACTCAACCAGGAACCTATACAAGGTCTGCCGCTGAGCTGGTGGCCGGTTTGGGTGAAGATGACAGCCGGCTCATGGTTGATTTGTTCGGTAAACATCGATTTCACAATGCAGAGATCATCTGCTATGGAAGCAATATGGGGAACATGTTCTGAAAAATAAGCACCGTTGCTTCCATGTTGGGTGAAGGTGGCGGAAGGCATCGCAAGAGGAAAGGAATATTGATTGCTTACCATTCCAGAGATTCTGTTTTTCCCGATGACAGAAGGAGGTATCTCCTGGCCATGCATGGTGTAGAGTTTCGGCTTATAATCAAACAACTCCATTTGCGACGGACCACCACTTTGAAAAAGGTAAATCACCCTTTTGGCACGGGGCTGGAAATGAGGATCCACCAAGGGTTTGTTGATTTCTTCAACTGCAGCCATTGACTGGTTTGCAGAAGACTTTTTACTGCCGCACCCCACCAAGCTCTGCAGTGCCATGCCGCCAAGCCCCAACACGGAACCTTTCAGGAACTCCCTGCGTTTGTTTTCAAAATGACGCTGGAACAAATCTTCCATAATTTTTTATTTTCTGGTTAGAAATGCATCGGTATTCATCAAGGCCAGTGCCAGATTTGAATAGGCTGTCAGTTGCAGCTCATCAATTCCTTCTACTTTGCCGGCACCTATGGATAGCAAGGCTTTTCTTTTGCTTGACTGCTGACGATAAGCAGCTTCCTCTTCCTTTAACATCATCATAGCCATTGCACACTCCTTGGGTGATGGCTGACTGCCTGTAATAAGCCTGAAACCATATCGGATCCGAGTTTCCGGCGTTGCTCCCCCTTCGCGGATCATCCTCGCTGCCACAAGTCTTGCAGCTTCCACCATTTGTGGATCATTGAGTAGGGCGAGTGATTGCATTGGGGAACTGGAAACCTGCCTTTTGACGGTGCATACTGAACGGTCAGGTGCATCGAAAATATGGAGAAAAGGCACCACACTTGTGCGTTTTCTAACTGTATAAATACTCTTCCGATAAAGATCTTCTCCTGTTGACTCAATATATTGATACCGCCAGACCTTATCGCTCAGTTCTTCCCACAAACCGGCGGGTTGGTAGGGATAAACACTCGCACCGCCAACCTTATCCGAAAGCAAACCCGATACCTGCAAGGCATTGTCACGGAGCATTTCTGCCGGATAGCGATAGCGCGGACTCCTCGTCAGCCATGTATTATCGGGATCATTTTGCTTGGTTTCAGGTGTAGCAACGGCCGACTGCCTGTAGGTTGCACTCATGCAGATGTATTTTATCAGTGCCTTGGTATCCCAACCATTGTCGCGGTACCAAACAGCCAAATGATCGAGTAATTCCGGATGAGTAGGCAAAGACCCCTGGTTGCCAAAATCATCCGAGCTATTGACCAGTCCGCGACCAAAAATAAGCTGCCAAACCCTGTTAACAGCCACTCTTGAAGTCAGTGGATGTTTCGGATCAAACAACCATTTGGCCAATCCCAACCTGTTTTTGGGCAATTTAGAATCATACTTAAATATGGCTGCAGGTGTGCCAGGCTGCACCTCATCCCCGTATTTATCGTACACTCCCCTTTGAAGCAAGAATGTTTTCCTGGGCTTGGGCAGGTCTCCCATCACCATCACCTCCTGCACACTATCGTAGATAGCACACAATTCTTTTCTCCCGAGATAAAGCGCTGATAAAGTATCCGGCGCAATACTGTTACGCAGAGAGAATTTTTTCTGATTAAACAGATAATTCACTTCCGGAACAGTAAGCACATCAGAAAATACGTGAAATTCATCCACTTCACCACCAGGCATGGATTTGTCAAGGACTTTCTCACCAAAACTCAGTCCAATTAGTGGTCCTTTGTGGATACTGTAATGCTGGCGGATATTCTTTAGAAGCCGGTCATACTCAATTTCCACTTCGAGCCTTCTGCCGTTAAGGTAAACAGCTGTTCCGGATGCCTTACTGCTGCCATCATAAGAAACCGTGATGTGGTTCCATTGGTTGGTGGGTATTTTTTCGCGGCTGATCACACTGATGGCATCATGGGGGAAACTAT
>JBDLTO010000057.1:0-10454 GCA_039805815.1 Bacteroidota bacterium
AACTGTGTAGAGAACTATTTCAGCGATTTTGTCAAAAAGTCGTACGCTGGAAGACACATTGTATACGGCAGGTGTGCACACTTGACCCAGCCACAGGAGATACACCTCAAACAGGGCAGGGCGCAATGCCAGAAGCGCAACCTCTGTCAGCGTGGTTGTCCGTTTGGCGGCTATTTCAGCTCCAACTCAGTCACCCTGCCTTGGGCTGAAAAGACCGGCAACCTCACCATGCGGTCCAATGCCGTTGTGCATTCCATCATTTACGACGACAAAGCCGGAAAGGCAACAGGTGTGCGCGTTATTGATGCCATCACCCATGAAGCCACGGAATATTTTGCCCGCATCATTTTTGTCAATGCCGCGGCCCTCAATACCAACCTCATCCTCCTCAATTCCAATTCCTCCCGCTTCCCCAATGGATTGGGGAACGATAACGGACTCCTGGGCAAATACGTGGCCTTCCACAATTACCGGGCAAGAGTTTCCGGGAAATTCAGCGGGTTTTTGGACAAACGGATTGACGGAAGATCCCATACAAGCGCCTATATTCCACGCTTCAGAAACGTTTACAAGCAGGAAACAGATTTCCTCCGGGGCTATGCTGCAGGGTTTTCCGCCAACAGGGGATTGAAAAGGGATACCGATGGTTTTGGTGAAGAGCTGAAAAGCAATCTGGAGAAGAAGGAGTATGGCGACTGGAACGTGGGTTCACACATGATGGGGGAAACCATTCCCAAAGAAACCAATTACGTTGCTTTGAGTCCGGATCAAAAAGATGAATGGGGTATGCCTTTGTTGAAGATCAGCATCGACTACGACAGTAACGATGACAAGATGGTCAAAGACTATCAGGAGCAGCTCACGGAAATGTTTGAAAAAGCAGGTTTCACAGATATTAAAACCACCGATTCCAAACAGGCACCTGGCCTCGATATCCACGAGATGGGCGGTGTACGCATGGGTCATGACCCCAAAACATCCTTGCTTAACAAGTGGAACCAGCTCCACCATTGCAAAAATGTTTTTGTGACTGATGGGGCCTGTATGACCTCGACTTCCACCCAAAATCCGTCACTTACCTATATGGCACTCACTGCCCGCGCAGCAGATTATGCCATGTGGGAGATGAGGAAGGGGAGTTTGTAGAGGGATGAGGCAAAATGCAAGAGGGATGAGGGATGAGGGACGAGCTTGTCTGCCGAAGGCAGGGCAAAAGGCACAAGGCAAGAGGGGAGCGTGAAGAGGCAGGGGATTAAAAACTTATCACTGGAAAATTTGTTTGGAACAATATGATCAACAAAAAAGTTACACCTTTTCTGAATCTGCTGCTGTTTGCAGGGGTTGTTACGGTAAATGCCTTGGCTAACATTCTACCCATCAACGGGTACAATACCGGGCAGGTATCAGCTTTCTATCCCAATTTTTTTGTTCCTGCAGGCTTTACTTTTAGCATTTGGGGTGTCATCTATCTCATCCTGACCGGTTTTGTGGTGATCTCCTTTTTTGCCGCTTTTGGGAAGTTCGATGAGGCAGCTGGTAAAGCGGTGCAACAAGCCAGTCCCTGGTTTTGGCTCACCTGTGTCATCAATGCCAGTTGGGTATTGGTTTGGCATCACCTGTACCTCGCCACTTCCTGGCTGCTCATGCTGGCATTTTTGGCGGTTTTGATCAGGATGTTCCTCTTGCTCAAACCGCTGAAAAACAAGATTCCGGTCTTTCACCGCATCTGGGTGTACCATGCCTTTGTAGTTTACCTTGCTTGGATTTCTGTAGCCACAATCGCCAACACCACTGCTTTATTGGTTGGCTTTGGCTGGCAGGGCGGATTTTTATCACCACAGGTATGGAGTGTCATCATGATTTGCATTGCCATTTTTTTGGGTATAGCCATGGTTGGTAAGCGAAAAGAGCCTGCTTATGGTTTTGTTTTGTCTTGGGCCTTTTACGGAATCTATTCAGCACAAGTGTCACAAGCCCGCATTGTTGGAATAACTGCGGCAATTGGGGTATGTGTACTATTGGCTTTAACCATCACCATCCTTATCAAGGTGCCGAAACGGGCAGCATAAGCCTATATTCTGTATTTTTGCGGCATGATTAACAGTACACTTTGCCTGGAGGTCTTCCGCCAGTGTGTAAGCGATTTCCATCAGCACAATAATGTGGATGCACAGGCAGATAATCCTTACGCGGAGAGTTCCGCCGCTCATCTTCTATACCGCAAGCATTACATCGATACGGTTCAGTGGCATCTGGAAGATATTGTAAGAGATCCGCATATTGATCCTGTGGCAGGACTCGCATTGAAGCGGAGGATTGATAAGTCCAACCAAGACCGGACAGACCTCGTTGAGCAAATTGATGATCATTTTCTTACGGCATTTGCCGGAGTAGTGCCATTGGATAAGGCTCGGGTAAATACGGAGAGTCCGGCTTGGGCCATTGATCGTCTTTCCATTCTCGTGTTGAAAATTTGGCACATGCAGGAGGAAGTTAAACGCAAGGATGCTGATGCCGCACATCGAGACAAATGCAGCCAAAAACTTCAGGTGTTGCTGGAACAACAACAGGATTTGTCAACATCGATTGATGAACTATTGGCAGATCTGGCTTCGGGTCAGATGCGGATGAAAGTCTACCGCCAAATGAAAATGTACAATGACCCGGCACTCAATCCCGTGCTGTATAAGCAGACTACATGAGCAAACCGAAGCCCGAAATCAAGACCATTGTTGCCATCCGTTTTTCAGCCTTGGGTGATGTGGCCCTCTGTGTGCCTGTGCTGAAGCGTGTTTTGGAGGAGAATCCCGAGATGGATATCATCATGGCAAGCGACAAGAGACTGGAAGGTTTGTTCAGTGGTATTGAACGGTTGAGGTTTGCAGGGTTTGATCTCAAGGGGGAATTTAAGGGCACCAAGGGCATTTATAGGATATACAAACACCTTAATACGCAATATGAATTTCAGGCTGTTGCTGACTTGCATGGGGTTGTACGCACCCACGTGGTCAGGTTTTTACTTTGGTTAGCAGGTAAAAAGGTTGCGTTCATTTACAAGGGTAGGGTTCAAAAGCAGGCATTGACCCGAGCAGAAGAAAAGGTTTTCAAGCAGCTCCCCCATGCCACAGAACGTTATGGGGATGTTTTTCGTAGGCTTGGATGCGAAATAAGTTCAAAGCCTTTCTATATTCTTGGCAAAGGCCAATACTCACAATGGTTTGAGAGAGCCTGGAATATTGATAACCCAATTCATATCGGTTTTGCCCCCTTCGCCAAGCACATGACCAAGATGTACAACCTCGACCGTTTCAAAGAGGTGGTAAGGTATTTCAATCGTGAGCCGTACCGCTTGCACCTGTTCGGGGGTAGCCGTGCAGAACAGTTGGTGATCAAACAGTGGGAAAAGGAGTTCAATTTCGTTGAGCCTGCCCCGGCCGGCATCGGATTCAAGGAAGAACTTGAGCTCATCCGGAAACTCAAAGTTATGGTTTCCATGGATTCCGCCAATATGCACTTGGCTTCGCTGGTTGATGTACCTGTAGTTTCCATTTGGGGACCTACGCACCCCTATGCAGGTTTTTACGGCTTCAATCAGGATCCGGCACTTGCCATTCAGGCCGACCTCTCCTGCAGACCCTGCTCGGTTTTTGGCAACAAGGAATGCTGGCGTGGAGACCATGCCTGCATGCAGGAAATCACTGCAGATAGGGTAATTAAGCGGGTAAAAAAAATGATTGGTGAATAATTAGGTACGCTGTATGTTTTTTTAAAGCCATTTTAAATTATTCTATTTCAATTTATTACACATTAGTGATAAACCTAATCCGTTAAAAAACAGTTTTTTTCCGTTTTTTTCACCTGATTGTTCTGTGCGGATTATGCATTTTGCCTGACAATGCAAATCCGGCTACTTTTTTTGTTGGTTATTTTTTTTGGTTACGGACCAATTTTACGGGCAGAATCTATGCCGGCAATATTGAAGCGTTTGGCAGAAATGGAGGGAAACGTGCAAGTATTTTGTTATCCAAAAAATCTACCTTTCACCATTGCTGATTTGCCGGTGGGATTCAGTAATTCCGGTTATGGGGTGGTAAAAAATGATTCAGGGCTCTTCATCCTTCCTCAGGGTACAGGTAGGGTATATCGTTACCAGACTGAAAGCATGCGTTGGAAAAGGGTCGATTCGACCTATTTTAAAGGTTATAATTTTAATTCGTTGCATTTTGGTATCGGTAATGAAATTTATTCATTTGGTGGTTATGGCTTTTGGCAAATCAATGGGATGTTAAGACAATACAATCCAATTTCAGGTGAATGGAACATCATTAAAACCAATATATACATACCCTGGATGCTGAAGCATTACGGTTTGTCTAATTTCTACTTTCTCGATACGTTGTCAGGCAAATTGGTTGTCAATGGATTGGGTACAAATGGTTTGCAAACGCTCAAAGACCAGACTGACCCTGAAATTGGAACTGACATCTATGCTTTGGACTTAAAGAATGGAGATTGGCAAAAGTTGGGCCATTTTCGGGATACGACATTGGAAATGATTGGATTACTGCCATGGGGTATTTTGGATGTGCATGGAAATGTGACAGATATTCCAAATAACAGAACGTACAAACTTGGGGAACAGCTTATTTCAAAATTGCTGGCCATAACTTACAGGTCAAATGCAAGTGCTGAATTACAAATTTCTTTCTGTAATGATAGCACCCTCTTTATTACCCGCAATGATCAAGATTATGACTCCCTGATCATTACCCGTGCAGATCTAAAGGATTTAAACATTCCAGTTTATGAAACTATCGAAACTGGAATTTTCAAAAATTGGTCAGGCATGAAGGAATATGGTGGACTCGTTTTGGTATTAGCATCGGGGTTTATTTTGGGTCTATTTATTAATAAGAAAAAATATTCCATTCCAAAAGTATCATCCGGAAATGCCTTTAAAAGCATGGCCGAGCTCGACAATATTACTCCCTCAATTCCTCTTGACCAAGCCGTTGCAGAAATCCCTCAAAAAACACCAATCGGAGAAAAAGCAGTTACTTTTCGTTCCTCCCGGATATTAGAACTCCTGGAGGAAAAGGAACGGTCGCTTTTGGAGTTCATCTATCATTATTCTGCTGAGGAACGGTTGACCACCATTGAAGAGATCAATAAGGTTATCGGTGTGGCCAACCGTTCCATGGAAGTGCAGAAAAGGATGCGCAGTGACCTCATCGGTTCAATCAATCAGAAAATGGGTTTGATCACCAAAGACAAAAAACCCATAATTAGCAAACAGCGTTCTGAATTTGATAAAAGGAGCTTTGAGTATTTTATCCGGA
Source organism: Bacteroidota bacterium (assembly GCA_039805815.1). GTDB lineage: Bacteria > Bacteroidota > Bacteroidia > Chitinophagales > Chitinophagaceae > Pollutibacter. The sequence goes on from JBDLTO010000057.1 coordinate 5,340, forward strand.
GCGAACACATGGATCTCGTAGCGCGAGTTTTGGGAAGTAAATGACTCTTTTTCCGTATTTCGGTAGGTATTGCTCAAACTTATTGGTAAATTTGCATGTTAACAGAAAACTATGATCAAGACAGGTAATATCACCGTTAGCATCTATACTGAGATGACCCCGAATCCGGAGACCATGAAATTTGTGGCCAACAAATTGTTGTATCCCGGTAAAAGCGTTGATTTTCAAGATATTGAATCCGCAAAACCATCGCCTCTGGCGCTAGAGTTATTCAGTTTCCCCTTTGTCAAGTGTGTATTCATAGCCAGTAATTTCGTTACACTCACCAAGACTTCAGAAACTGATTGGGAAGATGTTAAACCGTCCATCAGGCAGTTCCTCAAAGACTACCTTGAAGATGGAAAGGTCATTGTCAATGAAGATGAACTCCCCGCTACACAGTCAACTGATGGCAACATCATTCTGTCTGAAGATGGTGATGTTGTCAAAAGAATCAAGGAGTTACTTGAAAATTATGTAAAACCTGCCGTAGAAATGGACGGAGGAGCTATCCAGTTCAAAAAATTTGATGATGGTGTAGTCACCCTGATGTTGCAGGGCTCCTGCAGTGGTTGTCCTTCTTCTATGATAACACTGAAATCAGGTATTGAAGGCATGATGAAAAGAATGATTCCTGAAGTAACTGAAGTGGTTGCCGAAGCGGAGTAGATGCCATCATTTATCGAAATTCTTGCTGCATTATCCGGTATTATTTCAGTCTGGTTTTCCCGGAAAGCCAGTATTTGGGTTTATCCAACTGGTTTAGTAAACACAATATTTTACATCTGGATCAGTTATGACGCACAGCTTATAGGTGAAGCTGTAGTCAACCTCTACTACACCATTATGAGTCTGTATGGCTGGTACAACTGGCTGCGGAGGAATGAAAAACATGAGCTAATCGTAAAGGTCAGCCGGTCAAACCCGACTGGTTGGATGCTTCAGCTTTCTTTTTTTACTTCAACTTATCTTGTTCTTTTTTTATCCCTCAATTACCTTAAGGGAGCTTTCTTTCCAGGGGCTATACCTTGGGCAGATGCACTTGCTTCGGCTGCTGCGTTCACTGGGATGTGGCTCATGACTCGGAAAAAACTGGAAAGCTGGATCTGGTGGATCATCACGAATATTGCTTCCATGCCTTTGTATTACATTAAAGGATACATTTTTACTGCGGTATATTATTTCATTTTACTTGTCCTGGCTATTTTAGGTTACATCGAATGGAGAAAAAAAGCGGATGCCCATGCCTGATGTGTTTATCAAAAAGATAGTACTGATCGGACCCGAATCAACAGGGAAAAGCACCTTGTCTGCATCATTGGCAGCTCATTTCTCCACCATTTGGTGCCGTGAATATGCCAGGGAGTACCTGCTGGAGCATGGTACCGATTATGATTTCAATGACCTGCTCACCATTGCCAGAGGTCAGCTCAGGTTGGAAGACACAACTGCAGCATTGCTTAGACTAAACCATGAATGCATGCCTCCTGAAAATCCGCCTGTGCTCTTCATTGATACCGACATGCATGTCATGAAAGTGTGGTGTGAGTTTGTTTTTGGTGAGTGCCATACAGAAATATTAGAGCAGATTCTGGAACGGCGTTATGATGGTTACCTGCTCTGCAAACCAGATCTTCCATGGGTTCAAGATGAATTGCGTGAGTACCCAGACACTGAAACGCGCACAGCGTTATACCATATTTACGAAGATATCCTGATCAACCAATCGGTTCCATGGTTTGAAGTGCAGGGTAACGACCCCGATCGAACAACTGCTGCCATTTCATGGGTGACAGCGTTGCTGAAAGATGGGAACAAGAGTTTGTAAGACTGGTTCCAATATTTAAATTTGTTTTCCGGTAAAATCTTCAACAAACAATGATGCAACAGCCAGAACAACCAAAGCCTGCAGGACTGTTCGCAATACAGTCGTGGTCTGATAAGAAACTGACAGCATTTTTTTACGGAACCTGGACGATCATCACCCTCATCCAGGCATGGGGTACAGAGCTTTTTGATGATGAGGCTTATTATTGGGTTTACTCAAAGTTCCTCGACTGGGGATATTTTGACCATCCTCCTATGGTGGCATTGCTGATCAAAATGGGGTCATCCTTGTTGCCAGGGGAGATAGGAGTCAGGTTATTTATCGTCATTGTTGGAATCCTAACCATTCGACTTACAGAGCTTTTGGTAGCTCCAAAGAACCTCAGGCTTTTTTATGCACTGGTACTGCAAATGGGGCTACTCCAGATAGGGGGTATTCTGGCAGTTCCTGACATTCCACTCCTTTTCTTCACCGTTTTATTTTTCATTGCTTTCCAGCATTTTGCCCACATACAGGGATGGAAGGAAACACTTGCGATATCAATAGTCACAGCAATGCTCCTGTACAGCAAATATCATGGTATCCTTATCATCTTATTTACATTGCTGTCACATCTGTATTTGTTGAAGAAACCACAGACCTGGGCTGTTATTATACTTTCCCTGCTATTCTTCTATCCCCATATAAACTGGCAGTTGAACCATGATTTGCCTTCTGTCACTTATCATTTATTTGAGCGGCTCTCACCACCTTACCGCATTTCTTTTACCCTCGATTATCTTCTTGGTCAGCTATTGATAGCTGGTCCTCTGGTGGGAGTGGTGGTAGTCTACGCAGCATTCAAGTTTAAGCCCAGGCAGCCAGTAGAAAAAGCCATGTACTGGTCGATGTTGGGGATATACCTGCTTTTTTTCTTCAGTTCATTTCGCAGCAGAACAGAGGCCAACTGGACAGTTCCGCTAATTGTGCCATTGCTCTTACTGTCTTACCGCTACCTTGCCGGAGCAGCCCATTTGCAACAGTGGGTTTACAGGTTATTACCTTTTTCTCTGATTTTGATGCTACTGGTAAGGGTTCATTTGCTTTTTGACATTCCCCTTCTACAGCAACTACCCAAAGGTGAATTTCATCAAAACAGGGAATGGACTGCTGCAGTAAAGCAGAAAGCAGGCGGTGCGAAAGTAGTCTTCACAGATTCTTACCAGCGGGCATCCAAATACTGGTTTTATACAGGTGATACAGCTTTTTCCCTCAATACTATCCGCTACCGGCGAAACAATTACAATATCTGGCCGGTGGAAATGAAAATGCTGAATAAGCAGGTTTTGGTGGTAGGTTCAACTGGATCTGCCTTGCAAGGAGATACCCTTTCAACAGGAAGGATGAAACTGGTTGGTGCATTTGATCCCAAATTCAAATCTTTTTCCCGCATCACTCTAGCTGTCAACGAAGGCATGACCATCAAACCCAATGGTGTACTCGAAACAGTGATTGAACTAGGTGCACCAACTCAGAAAGCGGTAGACAGTGCTGCATGGCACAGGCCCCGTGTTTATCTCATTGTTTACCGCAATGCACCAGTTAAACCTGTTATTCTTCCTACAGGCAAGCGGCTTTATCCCGATTTTGGTAATAGTATGCATATCAGGATGTCAATTCCGGATTCCCTTCGTGAGACTTCCTATAAAGTGCGTTGGGGTCTGGAGTCAAGTTTTGTTGAACCCTCAGTAAACAGCAGGGCTTATACACTTGTCAATGGGCGGATTCCACAATAGCCTTGATATCAGGGTCGCCATCAAGGTTATTCATCTGACGCAGGACCCAGGGGTATTTGCGACTCACATAAGGAGAGATCGGTTTTATGGTGTATCTGACAGGATTAGGCAGGCAAGATGCAATTTTTGCAGCCTCTGTTCTGGTTAAATTACCAGCTTTTTTATTGAAATATTTCTTTGCCGCCGCTTCAATACCGAATATGCCTTTACCCATTTCTGCTTCATTGAGGTAGACCTCCAGTATGCGTTTTTTCCCCCAGGTCAGTTCGATCAGAAAGGTAAAATATACTTCCAGTCCCTTCCTGAACCAGCTTCTTCCTTGCCAGAGGAAAACATTTTTGGCTACCTGCTGGCTGATGGTGGATGCCCCCCGGATTTTTTTTCCTTTTTTCTTTTTGTTGTAGGCAAGGGCATTTTTGATTCCTTTGATGTCGAAACCGTTATGGTCTGGGAACAGCTGGTCTTCCGCAGCCAGAACAGAAAGTTTAGCTGCAGTTGACATCTCGTCAAGGGATACATGGGTTCTTTTAAATCCGTTACCACTTAGCAGGCTACCTATCTGGGTCATTGTAATCGGCGGGTCTATGAAGCGCAGCAGGATTACATAAGTCAGGTGACTGATAACAATAAAAAGAATGATTTTTTTGATGAGCCTGATCACTGGAATTATTTGACTGGTATGTATTGTAGGTAGTAACGCCTGCCAAGTGGAACTGAGCGTCTGTGAATTTTTTGCAGCACGAGTCCGCTAGCCACTGTTCCCCCTGAAATGGCCATTGTTACCGGGTCAATGGGTTGTTTGAGGTAAAGTCCGTTTACACTATGAAGGAATGCGTAGGCAGTCCCGCCAATGATGAACAGCAAGCCATTGCGGATGAAGCCGAAGCCACGCTGTGGTTTAATGACCTCCCGGATTTCTTTGTAATGATAGCGAGATAGTCCTACAGCAATAGTGTCCCAGAAACTGGTACCCCATGGTGTATAATTTTTTCTTTCATCGTAAATGTTAATGAAGAGACTATCATTTTCTATCTTTTTGATAGTGCCTGCAACTTGGTTGCCGGCTATGGTGATGAAATGAACCTGACTATAAGCAAGCCAGGTTTTGAGGGTTTTGTGTTTGCCTTTTTTTAAAACGATCATATCTGATCCCTGCGCATAAAGGGAGGTGCACAATCCTGCAAGTAGGAGTGGTAGCACAAGCCGGGTGAAGAAGATTTTTATTTTCATTTACCCAGTATTAAGGTTCTGTAAATCATGGCCAGTCCAAACACCACCAGTATGCTTCCTGCAATTTTATTGATGATTCTGATGTTATTAGGTGTCAGTTTATGCCTTACTTTGGCCGCTAGCATCACCTTGATGATATCCGCGATAATATTTACTAGCAAGCAGATCCCAAAGAGAACAACCCTTTCCAGGGTGGAGGCTGTAGCCGCAAAGGCTGTGGCGTTGATAAGCCAGAAGAGCATT
>JBDLTO010000058.1:0-2637 GCA_039805815.1 Bacteroidota bacterium
CCATTACTCAAGCACTCAGTATGCTGAAATGAATGCAGTTTTTGAATGTTTCCTTGATTCAATTAGTTCCTGTTCAGGGTTTGACAGGGAGGCCATGGTTGTTGCCCAGCAGGCCCCCATACCTGTTTCTGTTAGAATGAACCCTTTGAGAAATAAGGAATCCAATACCGTTTTTGGAGACCTGCTTTCCAACCAGGTTCCCTGGTGTTCGGCTGGCAGTTACCTTGTAAAAAGGCCGCAATTTACCCTTGATCCCCATTTGCATGCAGGTACTTATTATGTTCAGGAAGCTTCCAGTATGTTCATCAGCCAGGCAGTGGAGCAGGTTTTGGGAGACAGAAAAGGGTTACGTGGACTGGATTTATGTGCAGCTCCAGGTGGAAAATCTACTTTACTTGCTTCATTGCCACATTTTAAAATGGTAGTTGCCAATGAGTTGATTGCATCAAGGGTATCGGTTTTGCAGGAAAATATAACCAAGTGGGGTCCTACACATGTTGTTGTGACGCATAATGATGCTGCAGATTTTTCCAGGCTTGGCCCTTTTTTTGATTTTGTTTTGGTTGATGCGCCATGCAGTGGGAGTGGGTTATTCAGAAAGGACCCTTCTGCACTGAATGAATGGAGTACTGAAGCCGTATCTTTTTGTGCACAAAGACAAAGAAGAATACTGTCTGATACAGCTTCGCTGCTGGATGAGGATGGCATACTCGTGTATTCCACCTGTTCTTTTTCCAAAGCAGAAAATGAAGATAACCTGGATTTTATTGTCTCACTTGGATTTGAATCTGTCAGGCTGGCATTGGATCCAACATGGCAAGTTGTAGAAAGCTTTTCAGATAAGCATTTGGCATCGGGTTACAGGTTTTATCCAGATAAAATTTCAGGTGAAGGTTTTTTTTGTGCGGTGTTCAGGAAAATAAAATCGGAAGTATTTTCTGACAAGTTTGCTGCAGTACGTTTGCCCAAAGCCTTGAACCTGTCTGATTTTGCCCCATGGGTCAATCAGCGTCATGAGCTTTTTTTATTTGAAAAAGAAGGTGATTTATTTGCAATAGATGATGTCAATGCTGCTGATTTGTTTTGCTTGCGTTCTTTTATGCGTGTGAAAAAAAGTGGTGTTAGGATGGGGCGTCTGATCAGAGGGGAGTTGATACCAGATCATGAACTTGCTGTGTCTGTGTTGGTTTCAGATAACTTGCCGGTTCTTGATCTGGATAAGGGCAATGCGCTCAGGTACCTGAGGCGTGATGAACTGCAATGCCCAGTTACTGGTAAAGGATGGTTGCTTGTTTCATACGAAGACGTCCATTTGGGTTGGATAAAAATCAGTCAGGGCCGAGTAAAAAACAATTACCCAATGAACTGGAGAATCCTCATGAAGCCATAACTATGTTAAATTTTAATGGTCTGTATTGAATGAAAATGAGTTCGCTTTGATTTTCTCACGAATTATGGATTAATTTGTATTATGATGTCCTTTGTTAAAAGTTTACTGCTTATCCTGACTGCCAGCTTTTTTTCGACCAATGTTGTTGGCCAGACTACTGAATTTGTTATTAAAAAAACCGGACCAGATTATTACCTGGAACATAAAGTTCAGCCTAAAGAAAACTGGTTCAGTGTTGGCAGGGTATACTTAATTTCTCCAAGGGTTATTTCTGCGTTCAACAATCTATCCATGGAAAAGGGACTTTCTATTGGACAGCTTATCAGAATTCCCTTGACTGCGGATAATTTCAATCAGACTGATAATGCAGCTTTTACCGGTCCTGCTATTGTACATACAGTGGCACAGGGGGAGGGTCTTTTGCGTCTCGCCAATGTATACAAAGTAACCATGGAGCAGTTGCGGAAGTGGAACCGTCTTACCTCAGATCAATTGAAGGTTAACTCAAATCTGATTATTGGCTTTTTACAAACCCCTGACGCCGGAGATATTCAACCTTCCGGCTCTTCAGCAAAATTGCCACAAGCTGTTAATCCGGTAGCACCCCAACCAAATACGCGTAAGTCAGATGAATCGGCCAAGCCAGCAGTACCGGCCCCTGTTCAAACACAACAATCAACAACTGCTGTTCAACCCAAGCCAGTTCAACCTGCCACCAAGCTAACTCCCGCTGCGGTTAATCAGACGGCCAATGTGGGGGCGAATGCTGGAATAGGTTATTTTGCCTCACTTTTTACTACGCAATCAAAAGAAGGAAAGCAGCAGAAAATGGAAACACCTGCATATGGGGTATTCAAGAGTACAAGTGGATGGCAGGATGGAAAATATTATATTTTAATGAACAGTGTTGTGCCAGGAACGGTTGTGCAAATCACATCTAAGAATACAGGAAAACAACTTTATGCCAAAGTTTTAGGCGCTGTTCCTCCAGGCAAGGAAAGTGAAGGATTACTGTTGAGAATAAGCAATGCTGCAGCATCAGCACTAGGGGTTCCAAATGGGGAGCCAGGTGTATTTGAACTGGTGTGGTCTAATTGACACGTATTAAATTTAAGATAACATGACCAGTGAAAGGCTCTTTCAATGGACGCCCAGCCTTGAGTTTTTTACAGGTAACTGGAACGAAGCATCAACCAGGCATCTGTTAAAGAGAACACAGTTTGGCGCAACCCGGTCTTCCGTACGGC
>JBDLTO010000059.1:0-3360 GCA_039805815.1 Bacteroidota bacterium
CGACTGGCAACAGACCTGGTTTGAAATTCAGAAAAAATGGACTGAAGACGTGGGTTGTCCGGATGGTATTTTCGCACCATTCAACATTGACGCCACTGTCAATGCTGCTTATGTTGTGCTCGGACTTTTGTATGGCAATGGAGACTTCACCAAAACCATGGAGATCACCACGCGATGCGGACAGGATGCAGACTGCAATCCCTCTTCAGCAGGCGGCATTCTCGGTACACTATTAGGCTATGACAAGATACCGGATTACTGGAAACAAGGATTGAAGGAAGCTGAAGATTTGGATTTCAAATACACCCATACTTCACTGAACGACGTCTACGAAATAGGCATGAAACATGCGTTGGAAAACATCAGACGCAATGGTGGAAAGACCGATGGGGCAAAAATAGTAATCCAAACACAAAAGCCACAGGCAGTCCGTTTCGAAGAAAGTTTCAGTGGCCTTCAACCTGTTGAAAAGAAATGGTTGGGCATGGCGCTCAGTAACACAGTTGAATTGGCCTTTGAAGGCAATGGCTTTGTGATTAAAGGCGAGAACAAAAAACATGGAAAGGAGGCATCGGCTGCTTTGGTTGCTGAAGTTGAAGTGTATGTGGATGGTGCCCTTTATGAGAAAGTTCCCTTACCCGTCAGCTTCACTGCACGCCGGCATGAAATGTCCTGGAACTATGACTTGAAACCTGGCAAGCATACCGTGCAACTCAAACTCTTGAATCCCAATCCGGCTATGCAGGTTTATCTGACAGAAATGATTATTTATAGTTTGCCTCGATTATAGAAATAGCATGTTTCAAATGCAACTCTTGACAATACAGATGGCCAGAAAAATGATTCCATGAGACACTAAATTAACCTTGTAGAAGAAACAGATTAATCAGGCTACTTTATAAGGAAATTGCTTGATTGATTCAAGCTCTGATTTTTTTTGCTTTTGCTCTTCCTCAATGTCAAAATCATCTTGAATACCGAGCCAAAATTTGGCTGTATTCCCAAAATACTTTGATAATCGTAATGCTGTGTCAGCTGTTATTCTCCTATTCCCTTTTATGATTTCAGAAATTCTTGTTTGGGGTATACCTATTTCCTTTGAAAGTTTGTAGGCAGTCACTTCCAATGGAGTCAAGAACTCTTCTTGAAGAATTTCACCAGGATGGATATTTTTTAATTTTTTCATAATGCTATACTCAATGATATTCTAATAATTTTAAATTTTCTATATTTTCATAATATTAATTTATGTTTCATGGCCACAAACACCACCATTTCATCCTCCACACTGAAGCGCAGGTTAGGGCAGCGGCCTGAATTTCCGGAAGACATCCGGATCAGGCTGCACCGTTCCATCAGCTGGTTACAATGCGCAGAAAAAAACGCTGCCGATGACGACCTCAATTTCATAACTCTCTGGATTGCCCTCAATGCCTGCTATGCTATGGATGGTGAAAGTGGGAGCTTCAAAACTGAAAGGGGTCGATTCCGAACATTCATCCAGACACTGGTAGCTGCAGATGATGAACAACGGATATTCAAGCTGTTGTGGGATAAATTCTCCGGTGCTATCAGGGTGATGCTCAACAACCCATATGTGTACCGGGGGTTCTGGGACTACCAAAGAGGCGATGCCACATCATGGAAAGGCGGGTTCGACAAATCCAATGAAGAAGCCATCAAGTATTTGTCTGCAAATAATGTTTCTGGTGTTTTGGAAATCCTACTCGACAGGTTATACATCCTGCGCAACCAACTCATTCACGGAGGCTCAACGTATAAAAGCGGGTTGAACAGAAAAACCGTCAAAGACGGCTGCAGAATACTCGAAATGCTCATACCCGTGATTGTAGACATCATCATGCTCAATCCCGAAAAGGATTGGGGGAGACTCCTTTTTCCGGTGGTGAAGGAATTTTAACCCTTCTTACCTCGCAAATAGTCACTCGTTCCTCATGCGTGCCTTCGGCAGGACGGATGGTTTAAAATTTAACCACCCCTCACTCATCCCGCTTCGCGGGATTCGGAGCCCCTCCTATCCATTCGCTTCGCTCATGGCAGGAGGGGAAGTTGGAATTTTTTTAACCTTGTTTTGAATTATATTTAAAACAAATTCCAGGTTTTCAAATACGAGTTTGTTTTCAAACCGTAACACAAAGATTCGTTGATTTTCTAAATAGCTTGTTTTTTCCAAATCTCTAAACCTTCCAGATTGGGTGAAGTGTGGTTGCCCGTCCAATTCAATACATAATTTTTCCTTCAGCATAGGTACCCTTATTTCTGAGCAACTGACGAAAGTTTTGCATGCATTTCAAATTCGATTGTTTCATAGTTCTAAAATCTCGAATCTGTTTTGATTTAAGATCTGAATAAAACATTATCCAGCCGTTTTATCCTCAAAAAAATTCCCCTCCTGCCCGAAGCAACGCGTAGGGATAGGAGGGGTGGATTCCGAGAGCGAAGCGAATCGGAAGACGGGGTGGTTTAAAACTCACACAATAAGGGATTGTTAATTTACTTTCCGTATAGGTAATACAGATGAAATGGATTTCCCCCTATTGTATGCACCCAGTTGTCATATATCCTGACTTTACCAATGATGGTCTTGACATCAGTATAAACAGTACCTGTTGTATCAAAAGTAATATATTGGTGGATCGAAAATCCCGATGATGTTTTCGTCAGCTCAAAACCATTGATAGCATAAGACAAACGCCAATCCTGTTGTTGCTTGAAAGAAACCCTTTGTTTTTCTCCAATTTTCATGGTTTTCAACCGCTTCCGAATTACAGGTGATTGAGGCATATAATCTGACTCCAATATCAAGTCGCTGCCGTTGCCAAAGAGGTAATGCGACAAAACGATAACCCCTTCCCGGTAATCAGATCGGCTGACAATGAAATAAACAAAACTTGAAATAATCAATAAAAAAAGAATCAGCCTCCGCATAAACCTGATTTTAAATACGAAAATAACATCACGGCTGTGAAATTTTATTTCCTAATCAGAAGCCAGTAAAGATATTTTCAACATTGATTGTTGTTTTAAAATCATGAATTCAGGGTGATTTTACTTTGAAAAGATTCTATGCTCGTAGGACTATCATTCCTGATTTGCATGAGGGTAAAAACTCCATCGTTGATGTGCGGTGTACAGACAACCATGGAAGACACTTTATCGTTGAAATGCAGGTAGGGCGTCAATCCGGTTATCTGAATAGAGCATTGATGAATACCACCAAAGTGTATTCACGCCAACTGATGAAAGATGCACAATTCCACAGCTCCCAACCGGTTTATTCTTTGAATCTGCTTGATCACCTTTTCAAACCGGAACATACAGACTGGTATCACCACTATG
>JBDLTO010000060.1:0-7820 GCA_039805815.1 Bacteroidota bacterium
TATATGCTGCTCAAATCTCCTGAAGCTGAAGCATTCGATCTCACCAAAGAGAATAAAAAATCTTACGATATTTACAATACCGGAAGGTTCGGTCTAGGCTGCCTGATGGCAAAACGCCTGGTTGAAAAGGGGGCAAGGTTTATCAGTGTTACCACAGAATATGAACCTTTTATGAACTGGGATACCCACGAAAACGGGCATACCAGACTGGTCGATATGAAAAAAGTGATTGACGCACCTGTTGCACAGCTGATTAAAGACCTTGATGCTTCCGGTCACCTCGACAGAACTCTGGTAATTCTGGCGAGTGAATTCAGTAGGGATATGATGGTAGAAGGCCGTCCGGATTTGAAAGTGCAGGAACAAGTTAGTCAGCCTGACGTGATAGAAGAACTCAAACATTACGGCATGCACAGGCACTTCACTGATGGTTGTTCCATGCTCATGTTTGGCGGAGGCATCAAAAAAGGTTTTGTCTATGGCAAAACTGCTGATGAAAGGCCATGTAAAACAATTGAAAATCCAATTTATATTGATCAGGTGCATCAGACAATATATCATGCACTTGGTATTGATCCGGAAACAAATTATATCATTGAAGAAAGACCATTTTACACTACGCCTGATGGCTCAGGTAAAGCGGTAATGGACTTATTGGCTAAACAGGTTTGACTTTTGGAATTTAATCTTGCATCGCCAAAATTAAAAAAACAGTTATGAATCAGAACATGTCTCGTTCACAGTTTTTAACTTTCGCAGCTTCTGCAGGCGCTGCATCTTTGCTCACCTCGCTGGAGTCACTGGCAGCTGTTGGTGAAATAAAAAAGATAAGGGTAGCCATCATCGGTTGCGGCAGTGTCAGCAACAGGTATATCCCTCATTTGCAATCATCACCTGCAATTGAAATTGTAAGTTTATGTGACATCAGACATGAAAGGGCAGTTGCTCAGAATGAACAATATAAAGTAAAGGCTGCAACTTATGCGGATATTGATTCCTTGTTGAAGGGCGTGCCATTTGACATGATGGTTACGCTAACAGATATGCAAAAGCATGGTGAACTGAACAAAAAAGCCCTCCTTGCAGGAAAGCATGTTTGGAGTGAAAAGCCTATGGCAAATACCTACGCAGAAGGTAAAGCGCTACTGGAATTGGCCAACAGTAAAAAGTTAAAGCTCTGGGGAGCTCCTGCAGTTGTGAATAGTCCACAGTTTGCGTTTATGAGCCGCTGCATAAGAGAAGGAAAATTAGGTCGGGTAGCAAGTGCACATGGTCAGTATGGACATACCGGACCAGGATGGTCATCTTTTTTCTATGAAAAAAACGGTGGCAGTATGCCTGATCTGGGGGTTTACAATATGGCAACTTTAACCGGTTTACTCGGTCCGGCTAAATCAGTAATGGCTATGCTTAGTATTGTTAATCCGGAACGTATTATTGACGAAAAAGGTAAAATTAAAGTAGAGGAAGAGGACAATGCCCATGTGTTGATGGACCATGGCAATGGTATCATCAGCCATGTGATGTGTGGTTTCAACTATTTTGATCCGCACGGGCATGAGGCCAAGGGGCAGCAGCTGCATTCCATCCAGATCTATGGGGATAAGGGAAATATGCGAATGATTGGTTACGACTGGGAAACCAACGGGGTTATCCTCGACGATTCATGGGATAGACCGGGACAACTTCATGAAAAAGAAACAGGCGGATATATGTGGCAAGAAGGTGCAACTAAAGTTGCAGAATCCCTCGTTCAACAAAAGGAACCTTTGATCAATGTGGAACACGCACTCCATGTTTTGGAAATCATTGAAGCGGCCAGGAAGTCGTCTGCCTCAGGGATGCGTGTGCAGCTGAGTTCAACCTTCCCTTGGCCCATTGTATAGACGAACAGAATTGGGATTTGCGAAATTTTTGATTAATTTTGCATCCTATCAGGAACATTAGCTCAGTTGGTTTAGAGCATTACTTTGACAGAGTAGGGGTCACTGGTTCGAGTCCAGTATGTTCCACGTAACCATTCAAGTGTACAAAACACCATGTCTCAAAGTAAACCCATTGTTTTCGAGGAATATGAAGTAGAAGTACTGGAAAGTACAGGTTATGTATTGATTGTTTGGAATGATGATTTCAACACTTTCGACTGGGTTATTAAAACACTTGTAGACATTTGCAAGCATGAGCCTGAACAGGCAGAGCAATGTGCCATGATTATTCACTACAAGGGCAAATGTGATGTCAAAAAAGGCACTTACGAAGAATTGAAAACAATGTGCGAGGCTATTGTTGACCGTGGTATTGGTGCAACCGTTGAGGAAATCAAATGATTTTTCAGTTAAAGTTAACCGTAAGGGCAGGATGTCTATCTGCGTAAGCCAAAACCATTGATCTGATAAATTCGTTGGAAGCCGCAGCCGAGAGTTGTTTTTCTAGTTTCTCTTTTTTCATTTTTAAGGCATGGTGAGAAACAAATCCTGTAGCCAGGAAATCATTTCTGCCAATCATGATGCAGCTAAGTTCAGTAAGCTTTCTACCTGGTCCGAATACTGCTAAATTTGGCGATTCAGCCATCATTGCATTGATTGCGGACAATACTTTATTATTGTATGCCACAGTTGGTTCATTGTTATCACAGATACCTGAGCAAAAAGACTCCAACTGTCCCTGACAGTCCACATGTTCCTGTTGTAAAAAGCACATTTTAGGACATAATCCATGTTCTCTGGCTAGCTTATTCAACAGCCTTATCCCGTCAAGCTGCAGAGCAAAGGTGGTATGTGTTCTGATGTGTTTCTTTTTTTTGACCACGCCAAGCCTCAAGACGCCTTTCTGGTCTTCATAACTGCAAATGCCAAACCTGTTTTCAAATTTTTTTTGTGACCGGTTAAACTGTGGCCAAATTCTTTTGATTTCTACACTTTCCTGCACACTCATCATCAGTTCATTTCCACATTCTTTGTAACTTATTTTGTGAACAAGTCTGATTAAATCCTGCTTACGTTTGCTCACATCATTATTGGAAAAATGACTTATAACCCTTTTTTTCAATTGTTTGGCTTTGCCAACATAAATGATTTTGCCCTTGTTGTCGTGAAAATAGTATATCCCCGGAACGTTGGGGATTTTATCTAAATCTTTGCCTGATAAATGCATAGGCAGATAGGCTTCCTTGCTGCCTTTCTTGAGCATACTCTCAATATGCTTTCCGGTATCATTTTTCAGTAATTTATGGAATAACAATGTTGTTGCTTCTGCGTCACCCAATGCCCTATGTCTATTTGTGAGCTGGATTTCGAGCGAGCGACAAAGATTTCCAAGGCTGTAGCTCGGCAAGTTCTGGAATATTTTTCTGCTAAGCCTAACTGTGCACAGTTTCCTGGACTGAAGTTGGTATCCATGTTGTTGCAACTGATGTGCAATAAAAGAGAAATCAAAATTTACATTGTGGGCAACAAAAACTTTTCCCTGCAATAAATCATAAACTTCACGTGCCACTTCAGCAAAAACAGGGGCTTTGCTGACCATCGCATCATTTATTCCCGTTAGCTTTTCCACAAAAAGCGGAATCGGGCGCATTGGATTTACAAGTGTGGTATACCTGTCAAGCACCTGCTGGCCATCTGTAATCAAAATGGCAATTTCAGTTATACTTCCGCTTCCGGCATTTCCTCCTGTTGTTTCGATATCTACTATTGCAAACATTCAACCCCAAAGTTAATGGGATATCGTTGTTGATACAAATTCACTTAACTGAAATGCAGGTTAAAATGTTTTTCCATTTCCAATTCCAAACCTCGCCGGTCAAGTTTTACCTCAGGCCTGTTTTCAATCCAGGTGTTATGCATTGTTTTGCTCTTTTCAATGGCATTCTGAAGTTCAAAGCGGGTATCAGCAGAACCTAGAATGAGCACGGCATTGGCATTTTGAAGACTGTCAACAACTTTTGTTACAAATTTTTTGATGTAATTATTTTCTTTTTCCTGAGATTTTTTCTGCCAGGAAATTGTTGTCCCCAACATGCCGGTCTTGGTTGTTGTTTCACCCTCAAACCTTGTTCTGGTTCCAAGTCCGGATATGATTTCAGAATACTCGGGGTTGCCCTCGGCGTCTATCTTGATTATCATGGCATGCTTTCTGTCAATCCAAACCCCATACCTGTATGAATTTACTGATGTCTTCATAATTAAATAGTTTGATAAGATGTTTCAGCAATAGTACTTGACATAGACGGGTTTAATCATGATCAGCTTCATAACAATAAGTAGCATTGGTCACTTTGATAAAAAGACCTGCCAAAACTTGCACTTTTTTAACTTTAACATTATCTTTACATTGTCTAGTAACAAATCCTATTGCTTTTGCGTCTAATATAAAACCGCAATCAAGCCGTCCCTTTTGAAAGACCTTCGTAAATTCATGTAACAATGAAAACATTTTTTATGAAAGCACTTTCATCGCTCAATGTCTCCCAAACTGTTAAGATTGGTCTTATAGTTATTGCCGTTTATGGAACAATAGCTTTGATTACCTATCTCGTTTGGTAATTGCTTGGAGGACGATTAATCGCTACCTTTGTGTACCAAAAATAGTAGCGATACATGGAGATCTCCAAGAATTTTGATTTTAAATCTGCTGAAAACAAGTGGTATCAGCAGTGGTTGGAAAAACGTCATTTTGAAAGCAATCCAGATGACAGGGAGCCCTATACTGTGGTTATTCCTCCTCCAAACGTAACGGGTATCTTGCACATGGGGCACTGCCTCAATAATACCATCCAGGATATATTGGTGAGAAGAGCCCGTATGATGGGCAAAAATGCATGCTGGGTGCCAGGTACAGACCACGCTTCGATTGCAACTGAAGCTAAAGTGGTGCAGATGCTCCGGGAAAGGGGTATTCAAAAAGCTACACTTACCAGAGAAGAATTTCTGACATATGCCTGGGAGTGGAAAGAAAAATATGGCGGCATAATTCTTCAGCAGCTTAAGAAGCTTGGATGCTCACTCGATTGGAACAGAACAAGTTTTACGATGGATCCCGACTACTACAGGTCAGTAATCCATGTTTTCAACGATTTATACAAGAAGGGTTATATCTACCGTGGTAAACGGATGATTAACTGGGATCCCAGGGCTAAAACTGCACTCAGTGATGAAGAAGTGATCTTCAAAGAAGTGCAGGGCAAATTATATTTTTTACAGTACCAGCTTATTGATAAAAGCGGATTACCTATTGCTTTGGATAACGGGGGAATTACAATTGCTACTGTGCGCCCTGAAACAATCCTCGGGGATGCTGCAATCGCTGTCAATCCCAAAGATGAACGCTTCAATCATCTGATTGGCACATTTGCTTTGGTACCGCTCATCAATAGAAAGATCCCTATTATTGGCGATGATTATGTAGCCATCGATTTTGGGTCTGGCGCCCTTAAGATTACGCCTGCCCATGATATGAATGATAACCAGATTGGCATTAAACACGGTTTGGAAGTGATTGATATCCTGAATGAAGACGGAACCCTCAGTGACGATGCTATTCTTCACATTGGTAAAGATCGGTTTGAGGCCAGAAAAGATATTGTTGAAGAATTGAAAGCCGCAGGACATGTTGTTAAAATTGAGGAATACATTCACCAGGTAGGTTTTTCAGAACGTACAGATGTTGTTGTGGAGCCACGCTTGTCTTTGCAGTGGTGGGTAGACATGAAGAAAATTTCTGGTCCCGCTCTCTCTGCAGTCAACGATGGTGAAATAAACTTCCATCCGGCTAAATTCAAAAATCTTTACAGGCATTGGATGGAAAACATCAAAGATTGGTGTATCTCCAGGCAGCTTTGGTGGGGCCACCGCATACCAGCCTGGTATGATGACCAAGGTCAGTTTGTGGTTGCAATGGATGAGCAGGAAGCAAAAGAAAAATTTTCAGCACAATACAATGTTGCAAATCCGATTCTGAAACAAGACGAAGACTGTCTGGATACCTGGTTCTCCTCTTGGCTATGGCCTTTTGAAGTGTTTAAAGGAGTTTCAAATCCAGGTAACCCTGAAGTAAGCTATTATTATCCAACACAGTCATTGGTCACGGCTCCTGAAATCATCTTTTTCTGGGTGGCCCGGATGATTATGGCCGGATATGAATACATGGGTAAAAAGCCATTTAACGACGTATATTTCACTGGGATAGTTAGAGATAACCTCGGCAGGAAAATGAGTAAACAATTGGGCAATTCTCCGGATTTGCTCAATATGATTGATGAAATTGGGGCTGATGCAGTAAGGTTTGGTATCCTCATTGCTTCACCTGCTGGTAACGACCTCCTCTGGGATAAGGCGTCTAATGAACAGGGTCGGAATTTCATCAATAAAATCTGGAATGCCCTCAAGCTGATTCAGCTTTGGAAAGGAAGGGTTAAGGAGAATTTGCTTCCTGAAGAAGTAACCTTGACAAGCGATTGGCCTCACAGGTGGTTTGAGGCTAGGCTGAGACAGGTATGTAGTGAAGTGGATCAGTTAATGGAACAGTTTAAGCTAAGTGAAGCACTGAAAACCCTTTATACATTGGTTTGGGATGATTACTGCAGCTGGTATCTGGAGTGGATCAAACCCGGATTTGAAAAACCAATGGATCAGCAACACCTTGATAGGGCCATTGCAAACCTTGAAATTTTGATGGAAAGGTTACATCCATTTATGCCTTTTGTGACAGAGGAAATCTATCATTTACTGAATGAAAATCAATCAACTGATCTTTGTATCAGGCAACTCGATTCATCCTTTGTTTTCAGGGATACAGACAGGGTAATTTTACAGGAAGCAGAATTGCTCAAATCTGCTATTACTGCAATCCGGGATGCCAGACTGAAAGCTCAGATTAAAAATAAGGATGCTGTTACCCTTTACGCAACGGTTACGGAAAAGGCAACTTGGAATGCTATTCAGGAAATATTGTGTAAACAAATCAATGCAGTAACATTTAATTTTACTGATGATGCTGTTGCTGATACCATCCAGCTTGTGTTGGGGGCAGATAGGTTATATATCAAAACAGACCAGATTCTGGATACATCTATACAACGCAAGTCACTTGAAGATGAATTAACCTATTACAAGGGTTTCCTTGCGTCTGTAGAAAAGAAATTATCCAACGAAAAGTTTGTAGCCAACGCCAAAGGGGAAGTTGTGGATATGGAAAGAAAAAAGCAGGCTGATGCCATTGCCAAAATCAACCTGCTCGAAGAGAGTCTCAAGAATCTTTAAAATCAGTTTTCATGATAAGACTTTTGATGCTATTCCAGATATTTTTTGTAGTGATTGCGCATGCACAGGGGGGTAAAATCAAGCCATCAACAGGTGCAACTGTTGTCATAACTTTTACATCAACTTGGGGACCGGTTAAATCTGGCAACGCTCCTGCAGCTCAAGTTGCATCAATTGCACCTGCGGCAATTTTTGTTAAAGACAATGCAGGTGTGTCATATCCGGTAAAATCATTCCGGTTGAACTATAAATTCAAAAGTGCATACAAAGATGACGAAACTGAAGAGCTCAAATACAAGAGTGACTTACGTGTAGGAGAATTCACAGACACAGCACAGTTGAGTAATGTTTGGATTGAAAGTATCAAGGATAATGTGAAAGCCGGAGATACCATCTTGATCAATAAAATTCTTTTCAGGAATAAAGCAGGAAAATTTCAGATGGCTCCTGATATCAGAATAGCTGTAAATTAGTCAAGTATTTAAATTCAGGATTATGCCTCTTTTTAGAATCAACAGTTCATTTATGCGTTCATTCATAAATATTTTGTTTCTGTTTTTG
>JBDLTO010000061.1:0-10637 GCA_039805815.1 Bacteroidota bacterium
TGCCTGTGGTTCATGGCGAGTAACTGTAACCCGATAACCACGTCTGACCTGTGGTAAAATAAAGCCCCTGGATATTCAGTTGTATCTGGCAAAAGGGAAACCATGAAATGCCTGACCCCCTGTCTATACAGTTCAGGTATATAATCATGGCCATCTCCCAGTTGGGTTTTGATGGCAAAAAACAATGTTGTATCCGGAAAAGTAAGTTTCCTGCTGTCTGTAAGGAGGTGTTGCACGGTTTGCAATCCAGACTGATTACCCATCAACCTGGAATCTGACATGCGTGCAATATCTGCTGCAGCGTATCCCATTATTTTTTATTCATGGGCAATAGCCTTTTTCCGCTGGTTGCGGATGGAATAAAGAATTGAACCCGCAAGGCAGGCTAAAATGACAGCCAAAGAAATGATGATGTTGATATGAATACCAAAGTATTCAATGAGCATTTTGATGCCAATAAAAATCAACACAATAGCAATTCCTTGTTGCAGGTAATCAAATTTGTCCACGGCACCTTTCAGTAAAAAGAAAAGTGAACGGAGACCTAGAACAGCAAAAATATTTGATGAATAGATAACCAAGATGTCATCTGGCGTAAAAGGCGCATTGGCTTTCTCACGTACCAACGAAACAACAGTGGGAATGGAATCTAATGCAAATGCAATATCCACTGCAGCAAGCATAAGCACTACTACAGCGAGACTGGTAAAATATACTTTTCCATGGAGCGTAAGGAAATAACGGCCTTTGGGCTCCAGTGAGCTGATCCTGAAAAATTTATTGATAAGCTTATAAACTTTCGTTTCTGCAGGATCAAATTCTGCTTCATCTTTTTTAACGAATAATGTATAACCCGTATAAACCAGAAAGAATCCGAAAACATACAGGATCCAATGAAATTTGTTGATGAGCTCAATACCCAATGCTATGAAGATAATCCTGAACACAATAGCAAGCAGAATACCTACCAGTAAGGCCCTGCCTGCATCAGAGGCTTCCACTTTAAAAAAAGTGAAGATGAGGATGAACACAAAAATATTATCGATGCTAAGGGACCATTCCATCAGGTAAGCAGTAAAATACTTAGTGGCCACAATAGGCGTTTTCTCAAACCAGAGAAAGAGACAGAAGGCAACACTGAGAGCAACCCAGAAAATAGTTTGCCACATGGCCTTCTTCATGGTTATCGCCTCATTCTTCTTGCTCATCAATCCCAAATCGAGTGCCAGGGCCACAATCAATACAATGCCGAATGTCAGGTAAGTTATCTGGTCAACAGTCATGGTCCACAAAATATTTAGAAACACCAAAGATAATCAATAAGTAAGGCACTGCTCAGAAAGGTCTGGCATATTTCCTTTTACGAATCCAGCCGTTGGCCAGGAGGAATAAAAAAGGCAGCACCATCGGGGCCAAAAGGGCAAATGCCTGCCAGAAACCCTTGTTCTTTTCCAACGCTTCTTTATCCAACAACCTCAATCTGTATTCTTTCCCTCTGGCTTCCATTACCGCAGCTCCTCCGGTTAAGTAAAACAGGCAGTTACTGATGAAATCGCGGTTGGCATATGATTGGCGGGTGTAGTTATTCATGCCCATGGCAAGTGGACCATCTTCCTGACTAACAGAATTGAGCAAGATATCCCCATCAGCAATCACAATCATACTGTTTGGCTTAGGGGCTGCAGCTAAAAAAGGGCGACTGTATTGCTGTTCCATGCTTGCCAGATCTGCAGCAGACAGCCTGTTTGCAAATGGTGAAGTGAACTTTCCTTCCAAAAGCACCGCTACAGGTATATTGGGTTGATTGAAGTTTTTCAGGTCTTCTTCAGTACGGATACTTTTCCATTCTACCAATGCAGGAGACGACAGCTTTCTACCATAGGGGGAAGTGGCAAGCAATACATGCTTGCTGATCCCAGGTGCACTGATTGTATCAATGGATTGCGGGAAACTGGAAGACACGTGATCCAGGTTGTGGGAGATGACATGAGCTGTTGTGTTGCGTAACAAAGGTGAATAAGGCCATGGCAGCAATTCAATCTGTGGCTTATCGCCTATACTGCCAATAACAGAAGGAACCTTGTCGCATTCAAGGTCCTGCACCAGGTCTCGGTTGATACGTACACCATATTTAAACAACTGTTCATCCAGTTCCAGTCCTAGGTCAAAGGCCACAAAAGATCCACTGCTGCGCTGCAGACTGTCCATGCTGGCATAGAGGTTATCAAGTGCCCACAATACTTTACCCCCATGCATGATAAACTGATCAATTTTGAGCCGCTGCGCTGCAGAAAATGCCTGCATTGGCTTTGCAATAACTATGGCGCTGAATTCATCAGGTAAAAAAGGTACACTGTCTATTGGCAATATACTGAAGGCATGTTCCTTCCGGAGAACATTTTCAATCAGATCGTAAGCCCGGTAATCCAGTGGCTCACCATTGCCTGTCAGGTATCCAATCAATGGAACAGTCTTACGCTGCAACATCACAATTGCTTTGGCAAGTTTATATTCCATCAGGGCCTCTGCATTATTCAGTGATTCCAGTCCGTTCAGGCTACTCTGTCCCTCTAAAAAGTCAATACCCCTGCTGCCACTATTACTGGTAAGCACGGCGCCTGGAAACACAAGTGTTTCCTCAGATTGTTCACCCTGCCGTGCCTGTGCTTTCACATTGGTGGGATTGATACCCATCCGTTGGAGGGAATCAAACAATAGCGTTCGTGCAGAATCATCAAGACCATCACCAGGTCTTTCAAAAACAACCTGGAACCGGCCATTACTGATGGATCTGAAGGCTGCAGACATATCTGCTGCTGTAGCAGCCAGCTTTTTGAATCCGGCCGGGATATCCCCTTCCAGGTAAACCGTAAGTGTCATTGGTCCATCAATAGCTGCAGCAAGTTCCCGCGTAGCTGGAGAGAGCGTGAACCTTTTCTCAGCAGTAAGGTCAATGCCTGTATGCCAAAAAACGGAAAGGATGTTAGCGGTTAAAAGAAATAACATAACCGACATCATGCTGCGAAAACCCTTTTTTTTCATTTTCATAGCCTATCGGTTTTTTACATTCAGGATGGTCAGTTGCAGGAAAAGGACGATGACCGTTAAAAAATAAATGATATCCCTGCTATCGATATATCCTTTGCTGATCTGTTGGTAATGCACTTCAATACCTGCCATAGACACCCAGTAACCGATTTTATGACCAAGAAAAGGTGCAGTTGCAAGGGATGAAAACAGGGAATACACTGAAAAACAAATCAGGGCACTCAGTAGAAATGCGGCTACTGAATTCTGCTGGATGCTACTGGTGAATAAGCCTATTGCCGTATAAACAGCACAGAGCAGGAATAATCCGATGTACGACCCTGCTATACCGCCCGTATCAATGCCGTCTGTTGAGAGCCAGGCTATGCAAGCCACATATACCAGTGTGCAGGCAAGCGCTGAAAGTACTACAAGCAAACCAGCCAGGTATTTTCCGGTTACAATATCCCGGATACTGACAGGTGAAGTGCGCAGCACTTCGAAAGTGCCGGTTTTATACTCATCACTGAAACTCTTCATGGTTACTGCTGGGATAAGAAACAACATGATATACGGGGCAATGGAAAAAAATGGTTCCAAGGTAGCATAGCCGCCATCCAGAATGCCCGTTTCTGGCAAGATGAAAACAACAAGTCCACTAATCAGCAGAAAAACGATGATGATGAGGTAGCCCAGCATTCCGCTGAAATATTGCTGCCACTCTTTTTTGATGATGGGTATCATAAGGATGCAAGATTACGAGAAGTCGTGAAAATAACGGAAAAAAGACGTGTAAAATACCTTTTTATCCCAAATCCCTGTTAATAACTTGCATAAAAAGCAGGGGGTGGTTATGTGTGGAAGGACAGTTTTCGTTTTTTTATTGACGATATGTCTTGGCAGCAGCCAGGCACAAAAAAGATGGGATGGTGAAGGAGGAGACAGCCTTTGGCATAACCCAATCAACTGGCATCCTAACGGGGTACCTGAAGCTGCTGATGATGTGTTGATAGACAACTCGATTTTTAATGCATCGGTTTGGATCAGGATGGGTACGGATACGGCCCAGGTGAATAGCATTATGCTGCGGTCTTCCGGAAGCTTTGAAAACACCCTTCACATTCCAAGCCATAATACCAGAATGCCGGCATTGCGGCTGCTTTCAGCTGAAAACGGACTTGATATTGGCATGCATACCAAACTCATCAACAGCTCCGGAGCGCCTGCAGGCAACCCCATAGAAATTAATGGAAAACTGGCCATCAAAAACGGCGGAACATATATACACAATACTACCCGTGGCAATGCCTACTTGGCAGGCAAATTGCTGGCAGACAGCAGCACAGCAAAGGGAATATTTATTTTCGATGTTCCCGGCACAGCGGGGTATACCGTATCGCTAACCGGCAGGCGCTACGGGTCATTACACTTTATGGCTTCAGCCGGAAGAAAATCCTACAGTGGCACTGGGAGCAGTGACCTCAACATTGGTGGAGATCTGTTTATTGGCGACAGTGCTGCGCTAACATCTGCGATGACAGCCAGAATCATCCTTAAAGGTAGGCTGTCTGTTAACGGACGCATGCAAATCAACCCCGTAACCGCAGATAGTACCGACAGATTGATTGAATTCGCAGGTGATTCCAATGCAATAAGCATCCCAGGCATTATGGAGACGGGAATAAATTTCAGAGGTTTTGAACTGAGTGCAGGTGTAACAAAAATGCTGACCGATTTACAACTCGCAACTGGATCCTCACTCCACATAAAACAGGGAGCGAGGCTGGACATGGATACCTGCTCCATCCGGGGAAATGGATTGTTTCGAACTGAAAACAGTGCACAGATTTTTTTAGGACATAAGCAGGTTATATCTAATGGCGGCGAGGAAGCCAACATCATGACCAGGGAACGGCAAATCCATAAACAGACCGGATTCTGGTTCTTGGGATCAGAACACCAGACCGCAGGTAACCTTTTCCCTGACTCAATAGGTATACTGATCATCAACAAAACAGCCAGCGATTTATGGATAGAAAAACCAATTGTGATAACAGACAGCCTGATACTGGAAAAGGGAATCATCAGGAATGCAGACAGTTCAATACTGACAGTTGCAGGAAAAATCAAAGGTGGCACTGGAATGAGTTTCATCAGCGGTCCGCTTCAGGTAATAGCTGAAAACGTAAACAGGGTTTATTTCCCTGTTGGTGACAGCCTGACTTTTGCACCCCTGATGTTTCATTCTCCGGCGCAACGTTCTTTCAACATGCGTATGAAATTCACTGCTAAAAGTACGCCAAGAGGAGTAAACAGCACCAAGTTTCCGCTCAAAACCCTCAGCAAGGGAGGTTGGCAACTCAATATCAACAATGCTATGGGTAATAACACAGACAGCCTTTCATTAAGCGCTACATTGTTTCCTGAAGCCATAACTGATCTGGTGGGACTACCCTTCCTGGCTATGTTACCGCAAGATTCAAGCCATTGGCAGCTTGCACACATGCAGTTAGCAAGAGATAGCAACCGGCTAACAACACCATATATACCAATATCAAATAGTATCTGGACATTATCAGATTTGCACCCTGTGGCTTTATCACAACAAAATATCAGACTCAGACCATATCAAACTGGCGACCATTATTCGCTTGGCTGGGAATTGGATAATCCTGAAAGTTTCACAACATTCCACATTGAGATCAGTGAAGACGGACAGATTTTCAAGTTTTTTGATTCATTTCCGGCAATTGAAAAAAAAGTCAATCAGACCTATGCATTCAAACCAAATTCCGGACTACGCGGAAAGTTTTTTTTCAGGATTAGGGGAATACATGATGGTATGCCTATAGCTACATCCAATGTTACTACTCTGAATTTCGATGCACCTATATTACTCTACCCCAATCCGGGAAGCAACATAATATTCATCAGCTGCAGATCAAGAGACATTGAACAGCTCAGTATACTGGATACACTTTCGAAAATCTATCAACCACAAACGGAAGATTATGGCAACGTCACGGCCATAAGAACCAGTCACCTACCCCCGGGAACTTACAGGATTTTTTTGCTGAAAGGCCAAAAATGGCAGGTATTTTCTTTTGTAAAAAAATAATCAGACTGAAAAGCTTTCTCCGCATGCGCAGGTTCTGCTGGCATTGGGATTTAGGAAATGAAAACCCTTACCACTGAGGCCGTCTGAAAAATCTAGTGTAGTATCGAAGAGGTACAATACACTTTTACGGTCAGTTACCAATCGCATGCCTTTGTCTTCAAATACCTGATCTCCTGCTTTAAGTTCATGGTCAAAATCCATCTTGTAACTGAGTCCGGAACAGCCGCCGCTGACAACACTGACCCTTACAAAATGATCTTCACCCATTCCATCATCAGCCATGAGTTTTTCCACACGGGCTTTGGCCTTGTCACTGATATAAATGCCTTTCATCACGGTAATTGTTTCCATACAGACAGGTTTCACACACAAAGTTACGAAATCCTGCAGATTCAGACATCCTGGGGATGAAACCAAGAAGGTACAGGTTTCATTAGCCCGCTTTGGAACATCTTCCATGTCTGACTCTCTTCGCGCAGTTGCGCCACACATTTTTCGATATGCAGCAGAGCCCTGTCAATATCTTCTAGGGGAGTATGCAGTCCCGGTGAAAAGCGGATACCAGCCATAGCCTGTTGCTGCCCATGGCCCATGGCGGTGAGCACATGAGAAGGCTTGCCTGATCCGGAGGAGCACGAAGAACCACCTGTTACACACAATCTTGTGTTTAGGCTTGCCAGCAGCGGTCCGCCTTCCAGGTACCTGAATGAAGCAGAGGTGATTCCAGGTACCCGTAATACACTGCTGCCGTTTAAAATAATTCCCTGCATGGCTGCAAGCCTGTTTTCAAAGTAGGCACAGTTTTCCCGGAAAATTCGGAATGCTTCTGATTTGTTTTCAAGCGTCCTGAGCGCAGCTGCCATGCCTGCAATGCCTGCAACATGGAGTGTACCACTTCTGAGTCCAGATTCCTGTGCACCGCCATCTATGAGCGGTAAAAGACGGTTAACCTTACCTGATGTATTGAAATACAGTGCCCCGATTCCTTTGGGCCCATAGAACTTATGTGCAGCAAAACAGCAGCAATCAATTCCAAAATCTGCCGGATGAAATGGGATTTTACCTATTGTTTGGGTGGCATCACATACCAATGGAATGCCATATCTATTACAAATTTCGCCTATAGGCTGGAGGTTATGCACCACGCCTGTTTCGTTATTGGCATGCATTACTGCTACCAGGAGTGTGTCTTTGGCAATGGCAGCTTCAAGTGAGCCAGGCGGAATACAGCCGTTTGCATCCACCGGCAAAACCGTTAAGCGATATCCCAGCGATTCCAGCGAAAGACAGGACTGCAAAACAGCACTATGCTCGGTGGCACAGGTGATGAGGTGACCTTTCCCCGCAGGCAGCGCGATACCCTTGATGGCCATATTGATTGCTTCCGTTGCACCTGATGTGAAATATATTTCATGAGGTGCAGCCGCAAGTACAGACGCAATTGTTTCTCTTGAATCCTTTACAGCATTGGCCGCGAACTTACCAGCCCTATGCACTACTGAACCTGGATTACCCGGATACTGCGTATAAAAAGGCATCATGGCATCTGCCACTTCAGGCAGACAGGGTGTAGAAGCAGCATGATCCAGGTAAATACAATCTTCCATGGTGTGGGGAATCAGTTGTAAATTTATACTTTCCATCTGTAATACTTAAGCTGATGCATAAAATCGATCACATCGCCCTTGCGGTAAAATCATTTACAACTTCTATTCCCCTCTTTGAAAAACTGTTGAATACCCCTTGTTACAAAACTGAAACCGTTGATGCGGAAGGTGTCAACACTGCTTTTTTCAAAACCGGAGATACAAAAATAGAGTTACTGGAAAGTATCGATCAGGAAGGGGTAATTGCAAGGTTCATTGGTAAAAAGGGAGAAGGCATGCACCATATTGCCTTACTGGTGGAAGATATATACAGTGAAATTGATCGTCTCAAGGAAGCAGGATTTATTTTCCTGCATGATGTACCCAAAAAGGGGGCCGACAACAAACTGATTTGCTTTCTGCATCCCAGCTGCACCAATGGGGTTTTGACAGAACTTTGCCAGGAAATAAAGTGATGACGCCAGTGTGAATCAGGATGTAATATTGAGTATTTCAACCGCATTCTGGGCTGCAATCTGGCTGGCATCCTTTTTATTGAATGCCTTACCTTCTGCAATGGCTTCACCATCAACTACGGCAGCAACGGTGAAAAGACGCCTGCCATTTTCCATTTTCTCATCCAGGGTTTCAAATTCCAACATTTTGCCATTGCGGTTGGCCCAGCTATATAACTTGTTCTTCTGGTTGATCTCTGTGTTCTCAAGATCTTCTAGGAAGAGATGGGGCAATATGATTTTTTGGAGAACCCATTGCTTGGTTCTGTTATATCCTTTGTCGATATAAATCGCACCTACCAATGCCTCGAGGGCGTTGCCAAAAATCTGACTTGATTTTAAGGAATTGTCGTGCCTGTTATAGGCTGTAATTTTTTTTAATCCCATCTTTACCGCAATATCATTCAGCACCTGACGGTTAACCATCTTGCTACGCATTTCGGTAAGGAACCCTTCACCTTTGTAAGGATATTTCATAAAGAGGTAATCGGCTATGATGCTTCCAAGTATGGCATCACCCAGGTATTCAAGTCGCTCGTTGTTATCTGTTGCTTTTTCCCGAACAGATCGGTGGGAAAGTGCAGCTGTGTATAGACTTATCCTTCCCGGGTTGAATCCAATCAGGTTACAAACCTGGTTCAGAAACATCCTTTTCTTACCGCTACTAAAAAGATATCGTAACCTGTATAACAATAGCGATTATGAATACTTCTTTACGATCAGCGACGCATTATGTCCGCCAAATCCAAAAGTATTGCTCAATGCAGCCCTGACGATTTTTTGCTGAGGCTTCCAGAAAGTGAAATTCAGTTTGGGATCAAGCCCATCGTCGTCTGTGAAGTGATTGATTGTGGGCGGTACAATATCGTGCATGACTGCATTTACGCAAGCAATTGCTTCAATAACACCTGCAGCGCCCAACAAATGGCCTGTCATTGATTTTGTTGAACTGATGTTGAGGTTGTAGGCATGGTCATCAAAAACACTGAGGATTGCTTTGGTTTCTGCTATATCCCCCAATGGAGTTGAAGTACCATGTACATTGATGTAATCAATATCCTCAGGTTGCATGCCAGCTTCCTCAAGAGAAGCCCGCATTACGTTCAGTGCACCCAATCCTTCAGGATGTGGGGCGGTGATATGGTATGCATCTGCAGTAGCACCACCACCTGCAATTTCTGCATAGATTGTGGCCCCTCTGCGCTTTGCATGCTCCAATTCTTCAAGAATGACCGCGCCACTACCCTCTCCCATCACAAAGCCATCACGGTCTTTGTCAAATGGACGGGAAGCTGTTTTGGGATCATCATTGCGTTCGCTCAATGCTTTCATTGCGTTGAACCCCGCAACACCGGCGTCACAAACTACTGCCTCACTGCCACCTGCAACCATTACATCTGCTTTACCAAGCTTGATATAATGGAAAGCCTCAATGAGGGCATGGGTAGATGATGCGCAGGCACTGACAACTGCAAAATTTGGCCCCCTAAAACCATGACGCATGGAGATATGACCTGCCGCAATATCCAAAATCATTTTGGGGATGAAAAATGGATTGAAGCGTGGTGTTCCATCCCCTTTTGCATAGGCCATCACCTCTTCTTGAAAAGTGAGTAAACCGCCGATACCGCTGGAGAAAATAACGCCTGTCCTGTCTGGATTGACATTGTCCTTGTTTATTCCAGCGTGCTTGATGGCCTCATCGCTTGATACAATAGCTAACTGCGTGAAGCGGTCTACCTTCCTGGCCTCTTTTCGGTCAAGATAAGCTACAGGATCGAACCCTTTGACCTCACAGGCAAATTGTGTCTTGAATTTGGAAGCATCAAAAAGGGTGATTCCGTCTGCCCCTGATGTACCCGCCAAAAGTCCCTGCCAATATGCTTCCGCAGTATTGCCAATAGGGGTTATAGCACCTATGCCGGTTATGACAACTCTCTTCATGCAGTGTGAAATTGTTAAAAAGAAGGGGACAAGCCCCTTAATTACTTAGCGTGTTCTTCAAGATAAGTAACAGCCTGACCAACAGTGGTGATGGTTTCAGCCTGCTCATCAGGAATGGAAATATTGAATTCTTTTTCGAAATCCATGATCAGTTCAACTGTGTCCAGTGAATCGGCGCCGAGATCGTTGGTAAAAGATGCTTCTGCGGTAACTTCATTCTCATCAACACCAAGTTTGTCAACAATAATTTTCTTTACTCTTGTTGCAATGTCTGACATGATTTTGTTTTTTGGTTTATTGGCGCAAAAATAAAGTATTTGTAGAAAAAAAAACGATTAACGAACAAATAGATATGAAATCACTCATTTTCAATCTATTGCAACTGAAAAATACTTTAATTTGTGGTATGGCGTTGAAGATAATAGACTATAACTCTGAACAATACCA
>JBDLTO010000062.1:0-4915 GCA_039805815.1 Bacteroidota bacterium
TTTGAAACCCCATTCTTCTTGTTTTGTGATATTACTTTTGTTTTTATCTTCCTTTGAAACTTTCCAAAAAGTTCCTACTCAGGTTAAAAAAGTATCTGTTCCTGCAGACGGTTCTGTTTTGCCTTTTCCTGAACCGCCTACAGCCAGTATTGCAGGCAAGACTTTGGCTGAAAGCAAGATGATTAGGAGGAAACATCCAAGCCATACCAATGCAGATGCACCCAATATTGTAATTGTGCTCATGGATGATGTGGGGTTCGGTACCCCTTCCACTTTTGGAGGAGAGATCAATACACCCACGCTCACCCGAGTGTTTAATGGAGGCATAGCTTACAATCAATTTCACACCACTGCCATTTGCTCACCTACACGGGCTGCATTGCTTACCGGAAGAAATCACACCAATGTGGGAAGTGGCACAATTTCGGAACGTGCTGTTGATTGGGATGGCTATACGGGTATCATACCTAAGGAAGCTGCAACATTTGCTGAAGTGCTCAAGAATTATGGATACCGTACATCAGCATATGGCAAATGGCACAATACTCCGGTAGATCAAACCACTTCAGTAGGTCCATTTGACTACTGGCCAATAAACTATGGGTTTCAACATTTTTACGGTTTTCTTGGAGGAGAAGCATCCCAATATGAGCCCAGGTTGGTCAATGACTTCACCATGATTGAACCACCGAAAGATGAGTCTTATCATTTATCTGCAGATCTGGCCGACAAGGCGATTGATTGGCTGAAGTCTGGACAATCATTCAGTCCCGACAAGCCCTTCCTGCTTTATTTCGCACCAGGTGCCGGTCATGGTCCGCATCATATTTTTAAAGAATGGGCCGACAAATACAAAGGAAAATTTGATGATGGATGGGATACCTATCGCGAAAGGGTTTTCAAACGTCAGAAAGCAATGGGTTCAATTCCTGCCAATGCTCAACTTACATCACGCGATAAAACCATGACAGCTTGGGACAGCATTCCAGCCTCTGAAAAGGCATTTCAGTCGCGCCTGATGGAAGTTTATGCGGGCTTTGTGGAACATGCCGATGCTCAAGTTGGCAGATTGTACGATGCCATTGATGCGTTGGGAGAGAAGGATAACACCATCTTCATTTACATTTGGGGTGATAACGGCAGCAGCGCGGAGGGGCAAAATGGTTCCATCAGTGAGTTGCTTGCGCAGAATAATATCTACAATACCATTGCGATGCAGTTGAAAGCATTGGAAGGTTTGGGTGGATTGTCAGTATTGGGATCGCCAGCGACAGACAACATGTATCATGCTTCTTGGGCATGGGCAGGTAACACCCCT
Organism: Bacteroidota bacterium; assembly: GCA_039805815.1. Classification (GTDB taxonomy): domain Bacteria; phylum Bacteroidota; class Bacteroidia; order Chitinophagales; family Chitinophagaceae; genus Pollutibacter. Next base: position 1,319 of record JBDLTO010000062.1, read on the forward strand.
TTTAAACATACCAAGTTGGTAGCATCCCATTTTGGCGGCACCAGAAATCCCATGGTCATCAGCTGGCCAGCCCGTATCAAGCCTGATAAAATGCTCCGCTCGCAGTTTCACCATGTTAATGATATTGCACCTACTATTTATGATATCCTCAACATAAAGCCGCCTAAAACAGTGAATGGTTTTCAACAAATGCCGCTTGATGGCATTAGCATGAAATATACCTTTGATGATGCCAAAGTCCCTGCCGCACCCAAGACCCAGTTTTTTGATAACAATGGAAGACGAGGTATTTATAAAGATGGTTGGTATGCCTGTGCATTTGGTCCGCTCTATCCTTGGATTTCTGCCCAGAAAGGTCTTGACACTTGGGATTCAGAAAAAGATCGATGGGAATTGTATAACCTGAACAAAGATTTTACCCAGTTTCATGACCTGGCTGCAACAGAGCCAACAAAATTGGAAGAAATGAAAAAAGTTTTCCTGGTTGAAGCGGAGAAAAACAAGGATTTTCCAATTGGAGCTGGGATCTGGCTTAGAATTCATCCGGAAGACGGACTAGCGCCACCTTATAAAAGTTGGACTTTCAACCAAGAAACACGCCGCATGCCAGAGCCTACTGCACCAGGTTTGGGTAAGAAAAGCAACAAGGTCGTAGTTGATTTGGAAATTCCTGATAATGCCAATGGTGTGTTGTATGCCATGGGAGGATCTGCAGGTGGACTGACATGCTTCATGGAAAATGGGAAGATTGTTTATGAGTATAATATGATGCTCATTGAACGTTATACCATTCAAACAGATCAACCCCTAAGTGCAGGCAAGCATAAAGTGGAAATCATCACACAGGTGCAAAAGCCATTTTCTCCTGCAGATATTACGATAATTGTTGATGGAAAGGAAATGGTTAAGGGTGTTGTTGGTCGCACTGTCCCTGGCTTGTTCAGTGCCAATGAAACTTTGGATGTAGGGCTTGATCTCGGTTCTCCGGTATCTCTGAGGTATAACCAAAAAGCTCCATTTGCTTTCAACGGCAAGATTGTAAAAGTAAAAGTGGATTATATCTCAGTTGCACAATAGGGTAGTGTAAAAAAGGTTTTCTTTTATTATAACACACAACCGAAACAACCTAGACTTTTAGGTATAAAAAAAGGATTTTCAAAATGATTTTGAAAATCCTTTTTTTGTGCCCGGGGCGGGAATCGAACCCGCACTCGCTTTTTCGGCGAACAGGATTTTAAGTCCTGCGTGTCTACCAATTCCACCACCCGGGCGTTTGGCGACAAATGTTCGGTATGTCACTAAACAAAAAATTCCATCATGTGATGGAATTTTGAGCGGAAGACGAGATTCGAACCCGCGACCCTAACCTTGGCAAGGTTATGCTCTACCAGCTGAGCTACTTCCGCATTTTTAAGAACGATTGGGGTGCAAAAATATAAATAAGAATTGAAATAAAAAAGAAAATTCTTATTTGTATTTTGGCGTGTATTGAGTGCTTTCAGGAACCTCAACTTTTGGCTTTCCTTTGTAATGCATGCTATACAATCCGTAACAGCCTCCCATTACAAAAGCAACAATTGCAAAGAGCTGAATGTGAAAAAGGAAGCGTGATGAGCTTACCCAATTTCTTCCAAAATCATTTTTGGCTGCAGTATCCTGTGTGTTATTTTGCATATCTCTATTTTGCTGGGCAAAAATAATAAAACGTGTTTACATTTCAATTCTCTGAAGCAACAATTTCAGAAAACCTTGTTTTCTTTTTGATGAAGTGTTGCCAAACTATACTGCCTTTATACAATCCAGTGAGGCTAACATTTCCAGGTACAGGCACTGAAGCATTTTTTGGCGTGAATAAGAGCCATTTGAAAAATCCAACATGCGCATTCATAACTGCTTTAAAATAGGATGGTTGTCCGCTTAACAGATTTTTCCAGGCACTTACCGCATCCAAGAAAAATCGTGCTGTAAGAATCAGGAGTCTGTCAATTCCTTCAAGATTCTTCCACAGCATGATGAGGTTATTTCTGAAATTCAGGTATATCTTTCTTGGATTGTCTTTGGAAAGGGTACCTCCTCCAATGTGATAAACTATTGATTCCGGACAACTCATGATCTTGTAGCCGGCATGTTGCATGCGCCAGCAAAGGTCTATTTCTTCCTGGTGTGCAAAAAAATAGCTATCGAATCCACCAAGTTTTATAAAAATTGATTTCCTTGTAAACATGGCAGCACCTGATGCCCAGAATATGGGTGTTGGCTTATCAAATTGTTGGTGGTCTTTTTCAAGTATGTCAAAAATTCTTCCCATTGAAAACGGATATCCCAAAAGATCTATCCAGCCACCCGCTGCTCCGGCATATTCAAATTGTTTTTTGTTATTGAAATCAAGAATTTTCGGCTGAACGGCACCAATTGTTGCATCCTTTACCATCATGTTAATAGCAGGCTCCAACCAATTTTGCGTTACTTCAATATCCGAATTGAGCAATACTATAAATTCTTCCGGGATTTGCTGGATAGCTTTGTTATAGCCTCCGGCAAAACCTTCATTCGTGGATTCAGCTATGATGATTATTTCTGGATGTGTTTGCCTTAGAAAAGAAACAGAATCATCAGTAGAGCCATTGTCGGCCACATATATTTTAAAATCAGGATAAGTTGATTGCAACAAAACGGGAATGAACTTTTCCAGATATTTTTTACCATTCCAGTTTAGAATGATTACGGCAACAGTTGGTAATTGAACGATTTGGTCCATTCCATCAAAAATAATGTGAATGATTGGAATTTTCTTTGTCTGCTAAGGATTATTCGTCAAATTTGCCTTAAACCGTAGCTACAAAATTAATTATGGGTAAAAGTTTAATCAGCACGGTCTTCATAACCCTGGTTGCGGTTTTGATTATTGCAGGTACCTTTTTTTATTCCGATTACCTGAGTAACCGCATAGCACAAAAAGAGTCCAGACAAATGCAGGAATGGGTTACTGCACAGCAGATGATTGCAAAGGCTGATTCTACTGACGACCTTTCTTTGCAAATGGTTATCATTGCTGAGCAAAAAAGTATTCCGGTTATAGAAGCAGACGAACAAGACAGCATCACGAATTACATGAATCTGGATAGCCAGCTTGTAGTGAACAACCCCGCCTACCTGAAAAATCAGTTAATCAAGTTTAAAAATGATAAACATGTCATCATCACTTACCTGGATTCAGATGGCCTAAAGTTTAATAAATATTACTACGGTGAGTCAACCTTGCTCAAACAAATCAGGTATTTTCCAATTCTGCAATTGTTTGTTGTTATCCTTTTTATATCCATACTTCTAGTTGCCATACAATACAGGCATAAAACCGAAAAAGAGCTGCTGTGGACAGGATTGGCTAAGGAAACTGCACACCAATTGGGCACTCCGATTTCAGCTCTAAGTGGTTGGACAGCCATGTTGCGTGAAACTGATCAAAAGGAGATGGTACTCACTGAAATGGATAAGGATATCAACCGCCTGGAATTGATCACAGAAAGGTTTAGTCTGATTGGTAGCAGGCCAAAAAAAACGCCAACAGACATGGGCTTACTCGTTAGCAGAACAATT
>JBDLTO010000063.1:0-2865 GCA_039805815.1 Bacteroidota bacterium
ACATCATGGTTAACGATGTTGTTGTAAATATCCCTTCGTTTCAATTGAAACCAGGCGATGTTGTTTCAATAGCAGACAAAAGCAGGGAGAGTGCGAACATTAAATCTTTCATGAGACCACGTAATCCAAAGATTGGATGGGTTGATTTCAATGAGGCTTCTCTTTCCGGTACTTTCGTAGCATATCCTGAAAGGGAAAATGTACCAGAGAATATCAGGGAGCAATTGATTGTAGAATTGTATTCTAAGTAATCTGCCTGAAACCGTGCAAACGGTTTTTTGGTATATATATTCACCCGTTACTTAATTAACTTTAAGCAACACGTAAATTAGAAATTTAAATATGGCCATTTTAAATTTCCAGCAGCCGGACAAGATAGTCCTTCAGAAAGCGACAGATTTCGAAGCTCAGTTTGAGTTTCGTCCGCTTGAACCAGGTTATGGTGTTACCATTGGTAATGCTTTACGCAGGGTACTTCTCAATTCTCTTGAAGGTTATGCCATTACAGGTATAGTCATTGAAGGTGCAGACCATGAATTTGCAACACTGAAAGGTGTAGTTGAAGATGTAACTGAAATCATTCTCAATCTGAAACAAATCAGATTCAAAAAGATTTTGGATCATGACGTACAGACTGAAAAATTGACACTCTCTATCAAAGGGAAGTCTGAATTTACAGCCGGAATGATTGATGAAGTTACAGGTACTTTCCAGGTTATGAATCCTGAATTGCTTATCTGCACAATGGATCCTTCAGCTAAATTGAATATCGAACTACATATTTCAAAGGGGCGTGGTTACATTCCTTCAGAGGATAATCGCCTCAAGGAAATGCCTTTCGGATATATCCCCATTGATTCTATTCACACACCCATCAAGAACGTAAAATACGCTATCGAAAATACGCGTGTTGAACAACGTACAGACTTTGAAAAGTTATTGCTTGATGTGAATACTGATGGAACCATTCATCCTGAAGAAGCAGTAAAGCAAGCTTCCAGAATTCTTATCCAACACTTGATGATTATCACTGATGAGAACATCACTTTTGATAATAAGGAAGAGAAGAAGGAAGATCTTGTTGATGAACAAACATTGCAACTCAGGAAAGTTCTTAAAACACCTTTAGAAGATCTCGATCTTTCTGTAAGGGCTTTCAATTGCCTGAAAGCTGCCAAAATCAACAGTTTAAGTCAGCTTGTTCAATATGAACAAGAGGATTTGATGAAGTTCAGGAACTTTGGACAAAAATCACTTTCAGAAATCGAACAGGTGCTTCAAGAAAGAGGTCTCCATTTTGGAATGGACCTTGCCAAGTTGGGTATCGATGTAGATGAATTTTAATTTTATTTTTAACAGGCTGTAATTCCTGACACGGTACAGCTTTAAAATCAAATGTCATGCGTCACGGAGACAAAATCAACAATCTAGGCCGTAAAAAGGCACACAGAGAAGCCCTCTTGTCCAATATGGCAAGTCAGCTAATCACCCACAAGCGTATCGTTACAACTCTTGCTAAAGCTAAAGCACTTCGTACTTACATTGAGCCATTGGTAACTAAAACCAAGAAAGCTGACAGTAAGGAGCAAATCATGCATAACCACCGTATAGTTTTCTCTTACCTGCAGGATAAAGGTGCTGTTAAAGAACTTTTCACTGTTGTTGGTCCAAAAGTAGCAACAAGACCCGGAGGATATACGAGAATCATCAAGCTTGGTATTCGCGTTGGTGACAATGCAGAGCGTGCAATGATTGAATTCGTTGATTTTAACGAGATTTACGGCAAGGGTATTGGTGAAACTTCAGCTCCAGCTAAGAAAACAAGAAGGAGTGGTGCAAGGAAAAAGGTATCAGACGCTCCTGTAGCTGAAACACCTGCTGCTGAAGAATCAACTGCATCTGAATAATTAAAATGTTGATAAATTAATCCTTTACAAGGCAGGTCTTTTAGTCCTGCCTTTTTTATTTTGCATCCAAATTGAATTTTAAATGCCTACACAAGAGAAAAAGTCAATCCCAGCAGTTTTGGTTTTAGAAGATGGTATGGTTTTTTATGGTCAATCCTTCGGTATGATTGGAACCACATCAGGTGAATTGTGTTTCAATACAGGAATGACCGGGTATCAGGAAGTATTTACAGATCCGAGTTATTATGGACAGGTTCTTATCATGAACAATGTTCATACTGGTAATTATGGTGTAAAGCCTGATGATGTGGAAAGTGAAACTGTTAAGATAAAGGGACTTATTGGCCGTAACTTGGAGGAAAAATACAGCAGGTTAATGGCAACTGATTCATTACAGCAATACCTCATTGATCAAAAAGTTGTAGCCATTGAAGATGTTGATACAAGAGCACTTGTAACTCATATCAGAGAAAAGGGAGCCATGAATTGTATCATATCATCTGATTCCACAGATATTGAAGTTTTAAAAGAGTCAGTAAAAAAAATTCCATCGATGGATGGACTAGAATTGGCTTCAATTGTAACAACAAAGGAAGTTTACCATATGGGTGACCCCAATGCTGATATACGTATTGCCGTACTAGATTTTGGAGTGAAGCGCAATATCATCAAATGTATGTCTGACCGCGGGGCCTATGTTAGGGTTCATCCAGCCAAAACGAGTTTTGAGGAGTTGCTTCAGTTCGAGCCACATGGATTTTTTATATCAAATGGTCCGGGTGATCCATCCTCAATGGATTATGCCATTGAAACGGTAAAGAAAATTTTAGACTCCAGAAAGCCGGTTTTTGGAATTTGCCTTGGGCACCAGCTACTTGCCCTTGCAAATGGCATTCAGACCTTCAAGATGCATCATGGCCACAGGGGATTGAATCACCCTGTAAAAAATATGCTTACT
>JBDLTO010000064.1:0-4559 GCA_039805815.1 Bacteroidota bacterium
ACTACAAATTCACCCATCGGTATAATCTATCATTCAATGCACAATACAGTACCGGCAGGCCAATCACCTTGCCCATCGCCATCTTTGACTTGGCTGGATCACAGCGTGTTCTCTATTCGGAAAGGAACCAATACCGAGTGCCTGATTTTTTCAGGGCGGATATTTCATTCAACATCGATGGGAACCACAAGGTGAAGCAAAAGACCCACAATAGTTGGTCGCTGGGAGTCTATAACCTCACCGCCAGGAAAAATCCCTACTCCATTTATTTTGTGGAAGAGCGTGGCGTAATCAAAGGATACAAGCTTTCTGTTATTGGAGCTGCCATCCCCTATATCACTTATAATATCAGATTCTGATGCAGCGAGGATTGAAATGGATTTTGATGTTTTATGCAGCCCTGGCAGCCAACAGTTGCCGTGAACCTTATCTGCCGCCTGTTCTGGCCTCACCTAACAGCTACCTGGTGGTAGACGGACTCATTAAGGCTGGAGGTGATTCAACGATTATTCAACTTTCCCGCACACGAAATCTCAGCGATACGGTGAAAAGCATTCCCGAAATTGATGCGTGGATGCAATTGGAAGGTAGTCGCGGTGATATGCATTATTTTGTAAATCTGGGGCAGGGACGTTTTGGTGCTCCTCCGCTGCAACTCAATCCCAATGCGGAGTACAGGCTTCGGATCAAAGCGAGGGGTGCTGAGTATCTTTCTGATTTCGTTCCCGTAAAACTCACGCCACCGATAGACAGCCTGAGTTGGGTAAGAGACAGCAGTTTGACTGTGAAGGTTTCCACCCATGACCCAACGGGGAAGTCGCGCTACTACAGATGGGATTTCCGGGAAACCTGGGAGTACAATTCATTTTATGAATCCATCCTGGGTTATGATTACGGCACCAACCAACCCTTTTACCTTGATCCCAAAGATTATCTCAACAGGTGTTGGTCAGATGAAAAATCTGCAGCGATATTGCTCACCACCACCAAAAACCTGACAGACGATGTGGTTGAAAATTTTCCGGTAACCACCATCCCTGAAGGGTCAGATAAAGTAAGTGTGCGGTACAGCATTTTGGTCAATCAATATGCACTGACCAGGGAAGCTTTTGAATATTGGCAGTTGCTCAGGAAAAACACTACAGAGCTCGGATCCATTTTTGGAACACAGCCTGCAGAGCTCATCAGCAACATCAAATCTGTTTCTAATCCACAAGAGCCGGTAATAGGTTTTGTCAGCATTGCTGCAGTGCAGCAACAAAGGCTTTTCATCCGCCGCGGACAATTGTCGGGTTGGAATCCTGATTACTCCCTCAAAGCCAGGTGTGAAGTGAAAGTGGTTGGTCCTGACAGCCTCAGTTATTATTTGCAGCGCAACCGCAGCCTATTGCAAGCATACAACATCACCGGTGGCGGTACCGCTTTGGCCGACAAGGTTTGCATTGATTGCAGGCTTCGGGGTGGAACCACACAAAAACCAGCATTCTGGTAGCCGATGAAAAATATTCATCACATATCGTTATTGGTATCCCGGTTTGGAGTCCTTTGTATGGCCTGGTGTCTGGTATTTGTAACAGATGTACAAGCGCAAAGATCCCTTGCTTTCAATACAGCTGCATCAGGCGAAACGGTGCATATCCACCTGGCTCAGCGGGGACTTATGCCTGGGGAAACAATCTGGTTCAAATTGTATGTGGTGGATGGACGACTCAAACAACTGACTCCAGTAAGCAAGGTGGCCTATGTTGAATTGATTGATATCAAAGGTTCGGTTGTTTGGCAATCCAAAATCAGTTTGAGTGGCGGTGCAGGATATGGGTCCTGGCGTGTACCTGCCTCACTGGCATCAGGAACATACCTGTTGCGGAGTTATACCCGATTGCAAGTCTACTCAGGATTGCCATTGCATGCTGAGGCCCTCATGGTGCTCAATCCTTCGCGCAGCTTCCAATGGCCTTTGCAGATACCTATAACCAATGCATCTGATGCAGCATCGCAAGTTGTGGATACCATCAAATGGGTTGGTCTCAAAAGCACATACGCCAATAGGGAGGCCGTCCGCTTCAAGCTTTCCAGCCTTAAAGGGGCATCGCTTTCTGTTGCGGTGTATCAGGCAGACAGTTTGGAAAGCAGTCTTGGCAACCAGGTAAGTCCCGTCATAACCTATCCTGTTACTGGCATTGGAGGCCATGCTGAATATGCTGGACACCTCATTCAGGGTAGGGTTACAGACCGTCGAAGTGGTAAGCCGCTTGCCGGTAAGCGTGTGTATTTGTCTGTTCCGGGAAAGCGTTTTCATTTCACCAGTGGTGTCAGCGATGAGGCAGGACATATACGTTTTGAAGTCAATAATATGTTCGGAACAGGTCAGGTCATTGTGCAGCCTGCTGTGATTGCGGATTCGGCACTGGTCATCAGCCTCGACAATCCGTTTGCGCAATTTCCTAATGCTGTGCAATACACCACGCGGACCGATGTTGCCGCATGGAAACAATCCTGGGATCAGCGAACGGCTGAAAACAGTTTGCGACAACTGTATACCCATACTGATCAGGAAAAATATTATTTGCCCGGGCAAGAAGACAGTACTGCTTTTTATGGACAGCCAGATAAACGTTATTGGTTGGATGACTATACCCGATTTGGAACATTGGAGGAAGTGATGCGCGAGTATGTTCCTGAAGTGGAGTTGAAAAAGGTGCAAGGGGATTTTCGTTTCAGGGTTTTGAATCAACCCTTCAGAAGATCTTTTGATGGCAATCCACTGGTGTTATTGGATGGTGTTGCCGTAAACGACATCAACCGGCTGATGCAGCTTAACCCTTTACAGATCAGCAAGCTGGAGTTGGTCACCCGCAGGTATTTTTTGGGAGACATGGCTTTTGAGGGCATCATGAGTTTCTCCACATATGATGGTGATCTTGGAGGCTTTCAGCTCAGACCTCAAGCAGTTTTATTTGATTATCCCAGCCTGCAATTGCTGCAGCAGTTTATTGCGCCCAGTTATGACACACCGGAATTGCGTAACAATCGCATGCCAGACTTCAGAGGCCTGCTCCTCTGGGAGCCGGAAGCCACAGCAGATGCTACTGGGGAGGTTCCAATTGATTTTTATACAGGAGATTTGTCGGGTGAATTTATAGTAGAAATCAAAGGATTCAATAAGACCGGAGAAGCAATCCATTTGAAAAAGACGATCAGGGTGGGAGGCAATTGATTGGCCTGAAGGAATGGCAAGTTCAAATGGCTTCGTATTTTTGTTTCATGCAACAATCGACAAGTCAAATCAGATTGGATTATAACCAATGGTCGGCCATCTATGATACTAACGCCAATCGCACCAGGGATCTTGAAGCAGTTGCCATCCGTGAGCTGTTGAAAGGCGTTCGTGTGAATTCCTCCTTGGAAGTGGGTTGCGGAACCGGAAAGAACACCCTGTTCCTGCAACATGTTTCGGCGAGCCACCTGGCTGTGGATATTGCTGAAGATATGCTGCAGCAGGCCATCAATAAAGTTGATGCACCGCATGTGCGCTTTCAGTTGGCAGATATCACACAGTCATGGGATTTTGTACAGGATAAGGTTGATCTGGTTACATTTTCTTTGGTGTTGGAGCATATTGCTGATTTGGAGGATATTTTTCAAAAGTTGGCTACTGTTCTTCCATCCGGTGGAATGGTGTACATTGGGGAGTTGCATCCCTTCAAACAATATGCAGGCACGAAAGCAAGGTTTGAAGTGGGCGGCGCTGTTAAGGAATTGGATGTCTTCGTTCATCATGTTAGTGATTTCGTCAATACCGCACTAGCAAAGGGTTTTGAACTGATGGAGATGAGAGAATATTTTGATGAAGGCGACAATCATGGGATTCCCCGGATACTCGCCTTGATGTTTCGAAAAAAATAATACACAATGGAATTGAAAGTTTATCAGGTAGATGCTTTTGCTGAAAAACAATTTGGAGGAAATCCGGCTGCAGTTATACCCCTCGAAACCTGGTTGGATGATGGCTTGATGCAACAGATGGCTATGGAGCACAACCAGCCCGAAACGGTTTTCTTTGTGCGGGAGGGGGATGTGTATCATATCCGTTGGTTTACCCCTACTGTTGAAGTGGATATATGCGGACATGCCACCATTGCCTCAGCTTATGTTTTATACAATATCCTAGGTTATGCCGGAGAACAAATCAATTTCTTTTCCCACCGCAGCGGTCCGCTTTCGGTGTATAAAACCGGAGAATTACTCACCCTGAATTTCCCAACAGATACCTTAAGTCCAGTAGCGCTAGATGACCAGCTTAAGCGCTGTTTTCAGGAATCACCGCTCGAAGCCTACCGGGGCAGAAACGATTACATGGTTGTTTTCTCCAATGAGGAGCAGATTAGGGAGATGCAGCCCAACTGGCTGCAGATTGCCACATTACAGTCGCGCGGACTCATCGTCACCGCCAAAGGTAATGAAGTCGATTTTGTCTCCCGTTGGTTTGGTCCGCAAAGCGGCATCAACGAAGATCCGGTCACTGGTTCTGCCCACACCACCCTCATTCCTTACTGGCG
>JBDLTO010000065.1:0-3480 GCA_039805815.1 Bacteroidota bacterium
TGATTCTGAATTATTTGGTCATGAAAAAGGATCATTTACCGGTGCTGTTGATGCCAGAAAGGGGTATTTTGAAACCGTTAATGGAGGTACCCTTTTCATGGATGAAATAGGTGAAATGCCATTGGGTACCCAAGCCAGACTTTTAAGGGTACTTGAAAACTCCGAGTTTATTAGGGTAGGTTCATCAAAAATGCAGAAAACTGATGTTCGTGTCATTGCTGCCACTAATAAAGATTTATTGGAAGCTACCCAAGTGAATAAATTCCGGGAGGATTTGTATTACAGATTAAATACTGTACCTATAAGGGTACCATCACTTAGGGAAAGAAAGGAAGATATTTTATTGCTGTTCAGAAAATTTGCAGTTGATTTTGCCGAAAAATACCGCACCACTCCTATTCAGTTAACTGAAGAAGCTAAATCAATCCTCTCGAATTATCCATGGCCCGGTAATGTCAGGGAGCTAAAAAATATTGCAGAACAAATTTCTGTGCTTTCTGTACAAAAAACCATCTCGGGACCTGATTTGGAAAGGTTTTTGCCGAAAATGCACCAATCCAATCTTCCAATGATTGTTAGTAATTCACAGCCAGGAAGTGGTAATTCTGAGTTCATGAATGAACGTGACATTCTCTATAAACTGTTTTTCGACTTGAAGAAAGATGTAACTGAAATGAAAAAAATGTTTCTTGAGATCGTTCAAAACCCATCCAATATCCCTACCATGGCACACGTTATGGAAGAAACATATCTGGAAGACATTCCCGTTTCTAGACAAAAATCAGATTCAGTCCATCATGGAAATATCCTTCCGGTGCTTGCACAGCCTGTCTTAATCAATGAAAACCGTGAAATTCATGATTCTATAATCGTTGATGAATCACTCAATATTATGGATAAGGAGAAGGAACTCATTGAAAAGGCTTTAAGAAAACATAAGGGAAAACGAAAAGATGCTGCAACTGATCTTGGCATCAGCGAAAGAACGCTTTACAGAAAACTGAAAGAATATGACATTGAGGATTAATAAGTTATATGCTTTAACTAAAGTGTATATTCCAATACTGTTAGCCATAATTTCCCTACAGGGAACATGCAGATATTCTCTCAAGGATGTATCCATACCACCGGAAATTAAAACGGTAAAGGTTTTCTTTATTGAAAATAAGGCGCGTTATATTAATCCACAACTGAGTCCGAAATTAACCGATAAATTAAGACAGAAAATTGTCAACCAAACAAGACTTTCACAAACCAATAACGACGCAGATTATGAAATAAGTGGCTATATCAGTGACTATTCTGTAAGTACTTCGGGTATTTCCCAGCAACAGGTGGCAAGTAATAACCTCAACGTAACCGTGCACATTGTTTTCCGGAATCGTCAGAATGACAAACTTAATTTTGAAGCTGACATAACCAGAAATTTCCCATTCTCGGCATCAAAAAGTCTAACTCAGGCTGAGGCAGAACTAAATGATCAAATCATAACCAACCTTACCGACGAGATTTTTAATAGAATTTTTTCAAATTGGTAAAGCGGACTATATTAGCAGCATGACAAAGGAAACCGACTACCTCATCCAATCAATGTTTGAAGGAGAAAGCCTGGAGGAGATGCCTCTGGATGAGTTAAGAACATTAACTGAAAAATACCCATATTCTTCAGTAGTTAACTTCCTTTATACGTGTAAGTTAAAATCAATCTATCATATTGATTTTCCGGAAGCGGTTACAAAAACAGCTATTTTCTTTAATGATCCCTACTGGCTCAATTTTCAATTGAGCGAGGACACAGAAATGGGCAATATTAAAAAAAGCGGTTATGAATACAATATTCAAGAGAGGAACGAAGAAGCTAAACCTCAGTTGTCTGACAATTCCGAACAACAAAGTACTTGGCAAGATGAAGATGGTTATGAATATTCAGAAGAAAATGAGGAACTAGACACAGTCAAAACAGGGAAAGATCAATCCAATGTTGAAACTTTTAATTTCCCTCAATTTAAAGCTACTGAAACAATCTCTGGTGAGAATTTTGACCAACTCATTCCTATTGAGCCATACCATACAGTGGACTATTTTGCCTCTCAGGGTATCAAACTAAGTCAATCTTTTGAAAAGGATGAACTTGGAACTAAAGTAAAGAGTTTCACAGATTGGTTACGTACCATGAAAAAACTTCAACCCGATGCACCTGAGATACGGTCCACAGAATCTTTATTTCCTCAGTTGAGCAAACAGGAAAATCAGCAACCTACACATGAAATAATTACTGAAGCAATGGCTGAAGTTTATTTAAAACAGGGTTTACGGGAAAAAGCAATTGAAGTTTATAATAAATTAAGTTTGCAAAATCCTGCCAATAAACATATTTTTGCTGCCAAATTATCCCTGATTAAAGAAAATAATTTATGACAATCTTATTCATTGTGCTTATTATTCTAGCTTCTATCCTATTGGGCGCTATTGTTTTGATACAGAACCCCAAGGGTGGTGGCTTATCTGGAAATATAGCAGGCTTCAGCAATCAATTCATGGGCGTAAAGCAAACTACAGATGTACTTGAGAAAGGAACCTGGATTCTTGCAAGTATACTTGTGGTTTTGTGTTTGGTATCCGCTCTGGTAATAAACAGCTCTACAGGAGTTCAAAACGACGCCATAAAGAATATTCCAACAACAGGATCTGCTCCGGTACAGCAATCTGCACCCCTTCCTACTCCAGCACCTGCTCCTTCAAAATAACTTAATTTTGTTCTTCTTAAAACCCTGCTAAAACTGGCAGGGTTTTTGTTTATACAGGGTTGATGACTCCAAGAAAAAATTATAAAAAAAGAAAATCAAGCAAAGGAATCCAATTTGGATTAATCTTTCTTCTCCTTTTCTCTTTCATTTCAGCTTCTTTTTTTTATTTACTTTTCCTAAAATCTGCGACTTCTTTTGAAGACGATGAGATAACAATATACATATCAAGCTCTAATGCAACACCAAAAAATGTTAAGGCAAAACTGAAATCAAATATAAATCCAACAGCATACACCACATTTCTGGCCCTTGCACAATCCACAGGATATTGGAAAGAGATCAAGCCCGGGCGTTACATTATCACAAAAGGAAGTGGAGTTTTTAATATTTTCAGAAGGTTTAAAGGAGGAAGGCAGTCTCCTGTCACATTGACATTAAACAAGTTCAGGACAAAAAAAGAACTATCAACCTACATTGGCGGGAAGCTCGAATGCAGCACAAACTCACTCCTGAAGTTTTTAAATAACCGTGATTCATTAAAGTCGTTTGATTTAACTCCAGAAACTGCTTTGAGTATTATCATCCCCAATACTTATGAAATTTATTGGAATACTACACCAGGAGAGTTTTTTTCAAGGATGAAAAAAGAGTCAGCAAGATTCTGGGATGATGATAGATTAGATCAGGCAAAAGAAGTAGGATTAAGTCCCTTAGAGGTTTATATCCTTGCTTC
>JBDLTO010000066.1:0-9532 GCA_039805815.1 Bacteroidota bacterium
AAAATCATTTACAGCAAGGAGCTGACCTTCAAAGGCGGTTCACATGGTTCTACACTGTCCATCATTCCTGAAGAGAAAGCTAAGGAGATGGCCGGAAAATTGCCTGAAGTGCCGGTGAGTCCCTCGAATCACTACGCCAACTTCCTGAAAGCCTGTATGGGTCAGGAAAAAACGCGTTCACCATTCGAAATTGCTGGTCCGCTCAGCCAGGTCTTCTGCTTGGGTGTATTGGCACAGATGTTGAATACAACGCTGAAGTTCGACAGGAAATCCAAGAAGATAACCAACAACAAACTGGCCAACCAGTTGCTGGTGGGCGCACCGCCCCGGAAAGGCTGGGAGCAGTATTATAAGATTTAAAACTCACTTTTCATTTCAAAAGCCCTGCAAACGCGGGGCTTTTTATTTTCGAAGAATTCACTAAATTTATGTAGCACTATGGAAAAAAATAAACCAAATAATTCAAGGAGATTTCGGGAACTTTCAGATGAAGAATTGGCAAAATTAGTTTTGAATGCCCCGTTGTTTAAGCAAAAGAAAAAAGACGCCATTGAGTTGTTAGAAAGAATTGGATTACCTGATGGAAGTAAATTCAAAGCTCCACTAGAAATTAAAAAAGATCTATTCTAGTTTGTTGAGATAAAATTCTAAAATGAATGAACTTTGCCGCGTGAGAAAAATTCACGTGGCTTTTTTTTGTCTGTTTATTTCTGGGATGGTTCATGCACAATCATCAAGCATTTGGTTTGCCGGTCAGCTCGCCATGCGCAAGAAAAATTGGGAATGGCACCAGGATGCAGGTTACAGAACCATAGGCACCAGTGCAAAGGCAACGCTGTGGTTTTACCGAACGGGATTGCGTCATTATTTCAACCCGAAATGGAATGCAGCTGCCGGCTATGCCCTTTTTAATTCCAGGGTTGAAAACGACAAGCCAGCCTTTGGGGCTGAAAATCGCATTTGGGAGGAAGTAGTGCGGCAGGATCACTGGAATAAGCTGCGATGGATGCAACGGGTGAGGGCGGACCATCGTTGGTTCAATGCCACTTCCAAGATAACTGCGTATACTGCACACAGACTAAGGTATAGGACAGCCTTCATACATCCCATCCATCCGAAACTGGATGTACAGTTGTATGATGAAATCATGGTGCAGTACCAGCATGGGGATTGGATATTTAACCAAAACAGGATCGGAGCCTTTCTCCATATTAAACACACTTCCAAACAAACCATCAATATCGGCTATACCCATTTGCAACAAAGAAGTGGCATCATGCACCTGATGATGGTGGGTTATCAGCATAATATCGAATTTTAAGCTGATTCGAGTGCAGGCATTTCCAATAACCTGGGTTTCGTTTGTCCGTTGAACTCAATGATCACCCAAGAAGGAACAGTTTCCACCATGCGCTCCCGGTTCCAAAGGTTGAAATCAAATCCGATGCGGGCCACAGCATACCTGAACCTGTTGTGGGGTAGCTTCCAGGTATTGAGCAATGCGAATTTTTCTTTCTTGTCCACTTCCGGAATAAGGGATGTTGCCGGTTTGATTTTGTGCTGCAGCCAGTAGTCAACGGCGAGCAGTTCTTTCATCACGGAATCATCCGGATAATGTTCGGCAATGAACCCGGCTGCAATGGTGTAGATCTGATCTAGGGTGAAGCCGATAAAGCAGCCGTGTTGTTGCTCAAAGTATCTTCCCAGGTGCCAAAGGAAATCAAAGATGCTGTAGTTTAATGTTACGTATTGCAGTGTGTTTTTGAGTCGGGGTTTGTTCCAATAGATTTCCAGTGCATGTTCAAGCAGGGTGATTTCACGGAGTTCCTGTGCAGAAAGGTAATTGCTCCTGATGATTTGGTAAGGAGCTGTCTCGTCGAATTCATAACCATGATCGAGGTATTTTTCCCGCACGGGTGTTCCTTTTAGAAACTTCAGGAATCCGAGTTGCAGTTCAGGGGGGAATAGTTTAAAGACAGATTCAAAGCTGAACTTCACATCATCCCAGTAATCCAGGGGAAGTCCAACAATGAGGTCCAAGTGCATTTCCACATGGTCTTTTAATGCCAGGATGACTCCTTTTGTTTTATCAAAGTCCTGCTTCCGGCTCACTTCCAGGTTCGCTTTTTTGTTAACTGTCTGGATGCCAATTTCAAAGCGGAACAAGCCTTTCGGAACCTTTTCCTTGATGAACTGCATGATGGCCGGATGCAGGATATCTGCTGTTATTTCGAATTGGAAAACCTGTCCGGGTTTAGCATGATCAAGGATGAACTGAAAAATATCCAGTGTAAAATCCTTTTTCACGTTGAATGTCCGGTCGAGGAATTTGATCACCTTACCATGCTCCATCAGGTAGCGTAGATTGCTTTTGATGTGCTCCATGGGGAGGTAACGTACCCGGTTATCCAGGCTGGCCAGGCAGAATTCACATTTGTACGGACAACCCCTGGAAGTCTCGATGTACAAGACCCTGTTTACAAGGGTTGCAGGGTCATCATGCTGATAGGGGTTGGAATCTGCGTATTCCACAAGGTCGAAGTTGGCGCTGTGGTGTTGGTAGATCACTTCACCCCGATGCCTGCTCGCCAGGTTGTTGATCCGGTGCACATCTTGCGGATAGGCTTTGAGGAAGTCAGCAAACGGAATTTCACCCTCACCGGTGATGATGTAATCGATGGATGGATTTTCCATCATGGCTTGCCAATCGTATGTGACTTCAGGTCCGCCCAGCAGGATTTTAGTATCCGGACTGATGGCCTTGATCTTATCGATGACTGTCAGTGTTTGGGTGATGTTCCAGATATAGCAGCTGAAGCAGACCACTTCATAGGCAGCACAATGGTTGGCGATAAGATCCGGATCTTCTTTGATCACGAATTCTTTCCAATGCAGACGTTCATCAGACTGGTTCAGTTCATAAAGAAGCCTGATAGCCAGGTTCATGTGGATGTACTTGGCATTCAGCGTAGTCAATAAAATTCCTTTCGTAACCTGCATCACATGGCAAAGTAACTGAAAATTCATATTTTCAGTACATGAAACAGTTATTTGCCATTTTTCTGATTTGTTTGTTGACGGCTTTTGCTCCTGATCACCAGCCACAGCTCAAAAAGATTTTCAATGGAAAGAATCTGAAAGGATGGGTTGCACCTCCCAACAATGTGTGGTGGACAGCAGGAAAAGGCATCCTTTTTGTGAAGAGCACTGCGGAGAAGAAAGGCAGTATTTTATGGACTGAAAAAAAATACAAGGATTTCATCATTCAGGCCGATTTCCTCATGGGAGATGGCGTGGTTGATTCCGGTATATTTTTAAGGTCAGAGAATGACCAGATCCAGATTGGTATATCCGGTTCTTTGAAACGCGACCTGACCGCTTCGCCTTATATTCCTAAAAAAGGGTATCCTGTAGAAGCCAAAGTAAAAGATATACTCCGCTTGAAAGATTGGAATACCATGAAAGTGAAAGTAACCGGCAAGAGCTATACTGTTTGGTTGAACGGACAAGAAGTGATGACGTATACTTCCGAGAACATGGTAGCTGAAGGTCCGGTCGGACTCCAGCTGCATCCTGGCAATGAGATGAGCATCAGTTACCGCAACATCAGGTTGGCTGAGTTATGATCTGGGATAATGCTGCTGCATATCCAGATCGGATAGCTGTATGTTCTGGAGCTCAGTCTTACTCCTATCTTGAACTCGAAAACCGTTCAAAGCAATTCTCAGGGCTTTTTTTGTTGACAGCTGAGGGCAGTTCTTACAGGCAAATTGCCTTCATGGTCAATCCTGGCTTCGATTATGTAGCCGTTCAATGGGGTATCTGGAGGGCTGGTGCGATGGCTGTGCCTTTGTGTTTGACTTACCCCCTTCCATCATTACAATATGTGCTCGAAGATGCACAGGTCAGTCAGGTGGTGGTATCTCCTGAATATGCGCCTGTGTTGTGTGAATACTGCGAAGAGAATGACATTGTATTGCATGTGCTGGGTGAAAGTAGCTTTCCTGAAATTGTGGAATTGCCAATTGTTACTCCTGAGCACCCTGCCTTGATGTTGTACACCAGCGGAACAACGAGCAATCCCAAAGGAGTGGTGCTGACGCACGACAACCTCAACGCACAGATGGAACACCTCATCAGTGCCTGGCAATGGACTTCATCAGACCATATCATTTGTGTACTTCCTCTTCACCATGTGCATGGCGTGGTGAATGTGGTAGGCTGTGCTCTTTATGCTGGTGCGAAACTCAGTTTTCTGCCTCAGTTTTCTCCTCAGGAACTGTTCAGGGCATTTCAGGAAGATGATTTGAGCCTATTCATGGCCGTGCCCACCATTTATTATAAGCTCATCGCCTATTGGGAAGGCTTACCTGAAGCAGAACAGCTCGCACTGACAAGTGCACTGAAAAAATTCCGTTTGATGGTTTGTGGTTCGGCAGCATTGCCCGTGACAACGATGGAAAAGTGGAAGACCATCAGTGGGCATACTTTATTGGAACGGTATGGCATGACCGAAATAGGCATGGCCATCAGCAATCCTTATGCCGGTGAACGCCGGGCAGGATATATTGGACAGCCACTTCCTGGAGTTCAGGTTAGGTTGGTGGATGAAGCCCATCAGCCTGTTGTTGAAGGTGAGATGGGAGAAATTCATGTCAGGGGCAGGAATGTTTTTCGGCAATACTGGCAACGTCCTGAACAGACGCAGGACGCCTTTACGGCAGATGGCTGGTTTAAAACAGGGGATATGGCTGTAGTGGAAGGTGGTTATTACAGGATTACAGGCCGCAGTTCAGTAGATATCATCAAATCTGGCGGTTATAAATTATCTGCACTGGAAATTGAAGAGGTTCTCCGTACTTATCCGGGCATTGCTGATGTAGCTGTGGTAGGCATACCAGATGAGGAGTGGGGTGAAAAGGTGATGGCTGCTTTAGTCATCAAACAGCCTGTGGATCTTGAAGCGGTGAATATTTGGGTAAGGGGATTGATGGCATCCTATAAAACTCCCAAAAAATATATCGTTGTGGATGAATTGCCCCGCAATGCCATGGGCAAAGTGGTCAAAAACGAAGTCAAACAACTTTTTAATTCAAATCAGGCATCATGAAGATTTATGGCGTAGCCGTGCTGGCGGCCTGTTACCTAACAGGACAACTACTTGGGGAATTGCTGGGATATTTTTTTGCATTTGACGGGAATATTGGCGGCGTAGGGTTTGGCATGTTGTTTTTGATACTCCTTGGGGATTTTATGAAGCGCAAGCAGTGGATCGATACGGAATCGGAGTCTGGCATTTATTTCTGGAGCGGGATGTATATACCCGTTGTTGTGGCTATGTCTTCTATCCAAAATGTACAAGCGGCACTCACCGGAGGCTGGGTAGCATTAGTGGTGGGGATTGTGGGAACACTTTTTTGTTTTGCCCTCATTCCACTTTTATCCCGATTCTTTTCAGAATCCAAACAGGATTAAATCAGCAACATGGAAAAAATTCAGCAATTGTTATTGAAGAATGAGCTCGTTGTGGCCTTCCTGTTTGTGGGTATCATCATGGTGTTATCCTTTCAAATTTCAAAAAAACTCACCCGAGGCAGAATCCCCGGTGCTGCCATAGCCATTACAATGGGATTGGTGCTGGCTTATTTCGGAGGAAAAAAGGGTATTGCGGATATTCCGGTGTTATCGGGCATGGCATTGCTTGGCGGCGCCATGATGCGTGATTTTTCAATTGTCTCCACCGCTATGGGAGCCAGTTTCACTGAAATCAGGAAAGCAGGCCGCGTTGGTGTGTTGTCTTTATTGATTGGGATCTCAGCCGCTTTTTTCATGGGTGCAATCATTGGATACCTTATGGGTTATACCGACCTAAAGAGCATGGTAACCATTGGGGCAGGAGCCTGTACATTCATTGTGGGTCCGGTTACCGGCAATGCCATTGGTGCCTCTTCAGATGTGATTGCCATCAGCATTGCCATAGGTGTGGTAAAGTCTGTTCTCGTAACGATTCTAACACCTGTTGTGGCCAAGCATATAGGACTGAATAATCCACGAACTGCCATGATTTACGGCGGCATGATAGGTACCACGAGTGGAGTAGCTGCAGGACTTGCTGCTACTGATCCAAAACTTGTTCCTTATGGCGCTTTGACCGCCACCTTTTATACAGGTTTGGCCTGTTTGCTTTGTCCCTCTTTTTTGTATTACGCCCTTCAGCTTTTGGTAGGCAGCAGATAGTTCGCCTTCAAAGGAATTGTCCGAAATGAATTATGTTCCCGCTATTGTCCAGTATGCTAAACTGACGGATTTTCCAGGGTTTGTTTTCCAGTTTTCCGTTTGGATGAATGATATTTAAAGTATCGAACTCCTTATAGAGATTGTCAATTTCGTTCACACGGATGTAGCAGCCTGTATTTTTAGGTATGCTTTCGTCGTTGCATTTCCAGAGGTGAATTTCTATGTTGTCTCTGACGCACATCAGGTAGTCTGGCCAATTGCTGTTGCAGGAAAATCCCAGTTGCTGATAAAAAGCTACTGTTTCGGCTTGGTTAAGGAAGGCGAGGATGGGGATAGCGGATTGTAGTGGCATAAGTATGTATACTTGGCGTAAAGTTATTCAAATCAATTAGCAATTTTCTTTAATTAAAAGCATCCATTTTAGTATGATTGATTTGAACAGCTATTTGTTCAATATATGATAGATAAAGAGCTGATTTGTTCAACAAAGCAACCTTTTATTTTTTCATGCGTTTAACCGATCGTGAGAAATGGTATCAAAGCACTCAATTTCCTTTTTGCGCAAGTAATAATGCTGATTATGGTGTAAATTGCGTCACCTTTTACTACCATTTCATCATTATTTTCCAGCAATGGTATTCTTTTTGTAATCTGCAAATAACATATAAATCGAATATATACTACTATGAGTTCATCCCAACATCCAAGTGCAGAGGCCAAATGCCCATTCAGTGGTGCAGTAAAGCAGGTGGCCGGTAGAGGTACCCAAAATGTAGATTGGTGGCCTAATCAGCTCAAGCTGAATATCCTTCGTCAGCATTCTTCGCTGTCCAATCCCTTGAATCCCAATTTTGATTATGCAGCAGCGTTCCAGAACCTTGACCTTGCTGCAGTTAAAAAAGACATTGTTGAAGCGCTTACTACCTCACAGGACTGGTGGCCGGCAGACTACGGACATTATGGTCCGTTTATCATCCGCATGGCCTGGCATAGTGCAGGAACATACCGCACAACTGATGGACGTGGCGGTGGCGGTCGTGGCATGCAGCGTTTTGCCCCATTGAACAGCTGGCCAGACAATGCCAACCTCGATAAGGCCCGTTTGTTGCTGTGGCCTGTAAAAAAGAAATACGGACAAAGCCTTTCTTGGGCTGATTTGATGATTTTGGCAGGTAACTGTGCATTGGAATCCATGGGCTTTAAAACCTTTGGTTTTTCAGGAGGCAGGGCAGATGTATGGGAACCAGACGAGGACGTATATTGGGGTTCAGAGCGGGAATGGCTTGGAGATAAAAGGTATTCCGGCGATCGCGACCTTGAAAATCCACTTGCTGCTGTGCAAATGGGATTGATTTATGTAAATCCTGAAGGGCCAAACGGTAATCCTGATCCTTTGGCTTCAGCACGTGATATTCGTGAAACGTTTGCGCGCATGGCGATGAACGACGAAGAGACTGTAGCACTGATAGCAGGCGGACATACCTTCGGAAAAACACATGGTGCAGCTGATCCTGGCCAATACGTGGGTAAGGAGCCGGCAGGTGCAAGCATTGAAGAGCAGAGCACTGGTTGGAAAAACACCTATGGCACTGGTAATGGTGAATACACCATCACGAGTGGACTGGAAGGTGCATGGACAACTACGCCAACGCAGTGGAGCAACAACTATTTTGAGAACCTTTTCGGATACGAATGGGAATTGACGAAGAGTCCGGCTGGTGCACACCAGTGGAAGCCTAAAAATGGTGGCGGAGCAGATTCTGTGCCAGATGCCCACAACCCTGCCAAGCGTCATGCACCAACCATGCTGACTACTGATATTGCATTGCGTGTTGATCCGGCTTATGAGAAGGTCTCCCGCAAGTTTTACGAGAATCCTGAATATTTTGCTGATGCTTTTGCCAGGGCTTGGTTTAAATTGACCCACAGGGATATGGGACCACGTTCCCGTTATATAGGTGCTGAAGTTCCTGCTGAAGTGTTGATTTGGCAAGATCCCATCCCTGCAGTAAACCATCCGTTGGTAGATGCAGCTGATGTTGCATCATTAAAAGCGAAAGTTTTGGCTTCAGGTTTATCTGTTGCCGAATTGGTTTCTACTGCGTGGGCTTCTGCATCTACTTTCCGTGGTTCAGACAAACGCGGAGGTGCCAATGGTGCAAGGGTTCGTTTGGCTCCCCAGAAATATTGGGAAGTAAACAATCCTTCACAACTCGGAAAAGTATTGGATGCTTTGGAAGGAATACAAAAGGAATTCAATGCTGCACAAGTCGGTGGCAAGCAAATATCCCTTGCAGATCTTATTGTTCTCGCAGGATGTGCCGGTGTTGAGCAGGCTGCAAACAATGCAGGAAAATCCGTGACGGTTCCATTTACTCCTGGCAGGGCTGATGCCTCACAGGAAGAGACTGATGTGGATTCTTTCAAAGTGCTTGAGCCGCTGGCTGATGGTTTCAGGAACTATTCCAAGACCCATTATGCCTCCGTAGCAGAAGAGGTATTGATTGATAAGGCTCAATTGTTAACACTCACTGTACCTGAAATGACTGTTCTTGTTGGCGGTATGCGTGTGATCGGTGCCAACTACGACCATTCACAACATGGTGTGTTCACCAAGACTCCTGGAGCATTGACAAACGACTTCTTCGCAAACCTGATTGATTTCTCAACTACTTGGAAAGCCAGCGAAACATCTAAAAATGTTTTTGAAGGTAGAGATCGCGCAACAGGAGACCTGAAGTGGACCGGCTCAAGGGTTGATTTGATTTTTGGTTCCAATTCAGAGCTCAGGGCCATAGCAGAGGTGTATGCCTGTGAAGATGGTGCAGACAAATTTGTGCACGATTTCGTAGCAGCCTGGGATAAGGTCATGAACCTTGACCGTTTTGATTTGAACTGATTAATGAATCATTCATAAGAGAGCAAAAGAGGCACAATTTGTGCCTCTTTTTTTATGTCAGAATTGCCTTTTACAAATAATTTCAGTTAAATGCCCTGAGATTGATGATTTAAAACTGATTTATGTGATCTTTTTCCCGTTTTTTAAAGCATTTCAAGGAAGAACTTTATAAAATATTTATTGTTCCCAATATGGGAACAGTTATTAATTTTGTAAATGTCATGCATTGAGAATCATATCCAAAAAAATGATTAGGGACAAATATATTACATGGAAATAGGATTGTTTTTAATATTAAAGGAAACAAATACAGGTTGATAGTGAGGATAAATTATCATCATCAAATTGTTTGGATTCGATTTGTTGGAACACATTCAGCATATGATAGAATAAATG
>JBDLTO010000067.1:0-6891 GCA_039805815.1 Bacteroidota bacterium
AATTAAGATTGTGGATGGACCATTCAATGATTTTAATGGTGTAATTGAAGAGGTAAATGATGAAAAGAAGAAATTGAAAGTAACTGTGAAAATTTTTGGAAGATCAACTCCTGTAGAGTTAAACTACATGCAAGTAGAGAAAATATCTTAAGCTTTAACGAAGCAGTATAAAAAAGGGTAGCAGTGCTACCCTTTTTTATTATCATTTAATCTTGAGAATCAGATGTGGATTCCTGAGTTTCAGCGGACTGAACAGATTCAGAAGCATCGTGTAATGGTGTTTCAGGCGTTGCTGTTTCAGGCTGATTTACCGGCATTACAGAAGTATTATCTGTTTGTGCGGGAGTTCCGGTATTGATTCCTTTCTGGGTTGAAACTTTTTTTGCTACTGGTTTTTTAGTAGGAGACTTTGCAGCAGTTGCAGATTTTTTACTTGCTACTGGCTTGGCAGTCTTAGCTATTGGCGTAGCAGTTTTTTTCACGCTATTTGTAACAACTGGCTTGGTAGCAGGTTTAGTTGTTTTTTTAACCGCCGGTTTAACTACTGCTTTTGCTGATTTTGCAGGAACCGCTTGTTTTACTGTTTTTTTTGATGCGGACTTGACAACTACTTTTTTAACTGTCTTCGCTGCTGCAGCTTTTTTAGCAACTTTTTTTACACCTTTTACTGGAGCAGTTTTTTTAGCTGCTTTTACAGGAGTAGTTTTTTTAGCTGCTTTTTTTACTGGTTTTGAAGAGCTGACTTTTTTTGCAACTTTTTTGGCAGTTTGTTTAAGTGCCCCTTTTTTGGGCGCTGCCTTTTTGATGATTTTCGAGGCTGATTTCTTAGCCGCCTTCTTTGGAGCTGCTTTTTTTACTGCTTTTTTGGGGGCAGCTTTTTTCACTGCTTTGGGTACTGCCTTCTTTGCTGCTTTTTTGGGTGCAGCTTTTTTTACAGCTTTTTTTACCGATTTGGAAGCTGCCTTTTTAGGTGCTGCTTTTTTAGCGGCCTTTTTTGCAGGTTTTTTTGCTGTTGCCATGTGTAACTGTTTGAAAATTAATGATAATTGATGTCCTGATATGAAAATTAGTAATAATTATCTATTCTGCTATATATTAATTCAATTAATTTTTGTGGCTATTTGAAAATATGGGTTTTTCCTTTTAAATTTGCATCCCCAAACGAAAGTTCTTTTTTGAATGGACATGGGAGTTTAGACAAAATGTCTGAACGCTATCACCAAAAAAACAATTTAATATGGCTAAAGAAATTTCTGGCTATGTAAAGTTGCAGGTAAAAGGCGGACAAGCTAATCCTGCACCACCTGTTGGACCCGCTCTTGGTTCAAAGGGTGTCAACATTATGGAGTTCTGTAAGCAATTCAATGCCAGAACTCAAGACAAGATAGGTAAGATTTTACCTGCGCTCATTACCGTTTATACAGACAAATCCTTTGAGTTTGTCATTAAAACACCACCTGCAGCAGTTCAGTTGCTTGAAGCAAGTAAGCTTCAAAGTGGATCCAAAGAGCCTAATCGTTTGAAGGTGGGCAAAGTAACTTGGGAACAGGTAGAGGCTATTGCTAAAGACAAAATGCCTGACTTGAATTGCTTTACGTTGGAAAGCGCCATGAAAATGGTTGCCGGTACTGCAAGAAGTATGGGTTTGCTCGTAGATGGTAAAGCCCCCTGGGAAAATTAATTGATCACACCTTAAAACATCATTAAGATGGGAATCACAAAAAAAAGAAAAGCTGTTGCTGGTAAAGTTGATAGCAACAAGTTTTATACGCTTGCAGAGGCTTCAGGAATGGTGAAGCAAATTAACTGCACAAAGTTCGATAGTTCAGTAGATTTACATATAAGATTGGGTGTTGATCCAAAGAAAGCTGATCAGGCTGTAAGAGGTACTGTAACCCTTCCCCATGGAACTGGTAAAACCAAGAAAGTACTGGTTCTTTGTACTCCTGAAAAGGAAGCCGAAGCGAATGCAGCTGGTGCTGACCATGTTGGACTCGACGAGTTTATTCAGAAAATTGAAAGTGGGTGGACAGATATCGATGTTATCATTGCAACACCTTCAGTAATGCCAAAAATTGGTAAGCTTGGAAAGGTCCTGGGTCCTCGTAACCTGATGCCTAATCCCAAAACAGGAACAGTTACCAATGATGTAGCTTCAGCTATTAAGGATGTAAAGGCAGGTAAGGTAGCATTCAAAGTTGATAAGGCTGGTATTGTTCATGCATCCATTGGTCGCATTAGTTTTTCCCCAGAAAAAATTGCTGAAAACAGTCAGGAATTCCTCAATGCAATTATTAAGGCTAAGCCTTCAACTGCAAAAGGAACATATCTGAAAAGTCTTTTCATGGCTGCTACTATGAGTCCAGCTATTCCTGTAGACACCAAAGGACTGATTCACTGATTGACGACCAATTATTAAAAATTTAAACGCTTAATAATGAATAAGCAAGAAAAAAACGATATAATTGAAGTGCTGAAGGAAAAATTCAGTCAGTACAACAACTTCTATATCACAGATACCGAATCTCTTTCAGTAGCGCAGGTAACAAACCTCAGGAGAACCTGTTTCGATAAGCAGGTTGAGATGAAAGTGGCTAAAAATACGCTGATTCGCAAAGCTCTTGAATCTTTGGATGCTGAAAAGTATAGTGGTATTTTTGATGCTCTCCACAATGTAACAGCGCTGATGTTCTCTGAAAACCCCAAAGAACCGGCCCTGATAATTAGCTCTTTCAGGAAAAAAGGTAATGCAGAGAAGCCAAAGCTTAAAGCCGCATTCATCAATGGTGATATTTATACCGGTGATGAAAACTTGAAAGCTTTGACACAGATCAAAACCAAGAACGAGCTTATTGGCGAGGTTATTGGTTTGTTGCAATCACCAGCCAAGCGTGTTATCGCAGGATTATTGCATCATCACGAGAAGCAATCCGAAGGTGTTGCTGCTGAGTAAATTTTAAATTTAAACCAAAGCCTCTGAGGTAAAAATGAGGTATATTTATAACCATCCGCTGGAGCAATAGCTGTGAAAGCGGTTTAAAAAGTAAAAAAATGGCAGACGTAAAAGCATTAGCCGAACAACTCGTTGGCTTAACAGTAAAGGAAGTTCAGGAACTCGCTGATGTTCTGAAAGCAGATTATGGAATTGAACCAGCAGCAGCAGCAGTAGTAGTAGCCGCCGGTGATGGTGGTGGTGCAGCCGCAGTAGAAGAGAAAACAGCTTTTGATGTTATCCTCGTTAGCGGTGGTCCAAGCAAGCTTGGTGTTGTTAAAATTGTTAAGGAATTAACCGGATTGGGATTGAAAGAGGCAAAAGATCTGGTAGACGGTGCGCCTAAGCCAGTTAAAGAAGGTGTTTCTAAGGCAGAAGCAGATGATCTCGCTGCTAAACTGAAAGAAGCTGGAGCAGAAGTTGAAATAAAGTAAATTCCTGCATCCTGAAAATTTGAAAAGAGCCGGTTCTTCCGGCTCTTTTTTTTGTGGTTACAGGGTTTTATACTAACTTTGCATTCCTTTAAATTGGGCATAATGCGATTTGTCCTGCGGGACTATTGTATTTCAGCATACTTACACTTTAAAAAGCACATCATTCTATGTCTTCAGCAAAAGTGGCTACAAACAGGGTTCATTTCGGAAAGGTTAAGCACCTGGCAGAAACCCCGGACCTTCTTGAAATCCAAATCCAATCGTTCAAGGATTTCTTTCAGCTTGAAACTACACCCGATAAACGTAACAATGAGGGTCTCTTTAAAGTATTCAAAGAGAATTTTCCCATCAATGATACCAGGAACATCTTCATGCTGGAATTCCTTGATTATTTCATTGATCCCCCCCGTTATACCATCGATGAGTGTATGGAGCGTGGGCTTACTTATGCAGTTCCACTCAAAGCCAAACTTAGGCTGAGTTGTAACGATGAGGAGCACGTTGACTTCCAAACGATTGTTCAGGATGTTTTCCTAGGAAATATTCCTTATATGACACCGCGCGGTACTTTTGTGATAAATGGTGCTGAGCGTGTTGTTGTCTCTCAGCTGCACAGGTCTCCGGGTGTATTTTTTGGTCAGTCTTTGCATCCTAATGGTACTAAAATATATTCAGCACGTGTGATCCCATTCAAGGGAGCATGGATGGAGTTTGCTACAGACATCAACAATGTCATGTATGCATACATCGATAGGAAAAAGAAGTTCCCAGTAACCACTTTGCTCCGTTCTATCGGTTTCGAAACAGATAAGGACATTCTTGAGCTCTTTGGTATGGCTGATGAAGTCAAGGCTGACAAAAAAACATTGTCTGCCATGTTGGGTAAACGTTTGGCCGCAAGGGTACTCAAAACTTGGGTTGAAGATTTTGTGGATGAGGATTCAGGTGAGGTTGTTTCCCTTGATAGGAATGAGATTGTTCTTGAGCGCGATACACTCTTGAATGAAAAAGAAATAAACATAATTCTTGAGACAGGAGTTAAGAGTGTTTTCATCCAGAAAGAAGATGTGAGTGGTGATTACGCTATCATCTACAATACCCTTAACAAGGACACCTCAAATTCTGAATTAGAGGCGGTACAACACATCTACAAGCAATTGCGTGGTGCCGATGCTCCGGATAATGAAACGGCTAGGGGTATTATTGATAAGCTTTTCTTCAGTGACAAGCGATATGATCTTGGTGAGGTTGGTCGTTATAAGATTAACAAGAAGCTCAACCTCAATTATGGTGTAGATCAAAAAACACTTACTAAGGAAGATATTATAGAAATCATCAAATATCTGGTTAGGCTTACAAATGGAAAAGCTGAGATAGATGACATTGATCATCTTAGTAACAGGCGTGTCCGCACAGTTGGTGAGCAGTTATATGCCCAGTTTGGAGTAGGTCTGGCAAGGATGGCCAGGACAATACGCGAGCGTATGAATGTTCGTGACAATGAGGTATTCACACCTGTGGACCTGATTAATGCAAGAACGCTATCTTCCGTTATCAATTCATTCTTCGGAACATCACAGCTGTCTCAGTTCTTAGATCAGACAAATCCGTTGAGTGAAATAACCCATAAGCGTCGTATCTCAGCGCTCGGTCCCGGTGGTTTGAGCAGGGAAAGGGCAGGCTTTGAGGTTCGTGACGTTCACTATTCTCACTACGGAAGGCTTTGTACCATCGAAACACCAGAAGGACCGAATATCGGATTGATCTCTACACTTTGTGTGCATGCGAAGATCAATGAGATGGGCTTCATTGAAACACCTTACAGAAAGGTTAATGATGGCAAGGTTGAAGTTAAAAAACTTACATATCTCAGTGCAGAGGAAGAGGATACAGCTAAAATTGCTCAGGCTAACGTTCCATTGAACGATAAGGCTGAGTTTATTGAAGATAAAGTTAAGGCTAGGCAGACAGGTGATTTCCCTATTCTTGATCCAGGAGAAGTGGAATACATGGATGTTGCCCCTAACCAGATTGTTGGTTTGAGTGCATCACTTATTCCATTCCTTGAGCATGATGATGCCAACCGTGCACTCATGGGCTCAAACATGCAACGTCAGGCAGTTCCGCTTATCAAACCACAGGCACCAATCGTAGGTACAGGTCTTGAAGCGAAAGCCGCAAGAGATGCACGTATTCAGTTACATGCAGAAGGAGAGGGTGTTGTTGAGTTTGTGGATGCCAACGAGATTCATGTGCGTTATGAGCGTGATGAGGCTATGAAGCTGGTAAGCTTTGAAGATGACCTCAAGATTTACAAGCTTACCAAATTCATCAAAACAAACCAAGAAACCTCCATTACACTCCGTCCTGCTGT
Source organism: Bacteroidota bacterium (assembly GCA_039805815.1). GTDB lineage: Bacteria > Bacteroidota > Bacteroidia > Chitinophagales > Chitinophagaceae > Pollutibacter. The sequence goes on from JBDLTO010000067.1 coordinate 5,801, forward strand.
ATTTAAGGGGCAGCGAGTTAAAACAGGTGATTTCCTGACAGAGGGTTATGCAGTTAAGAATGGTGAACTGGCACTTGGACGTAACCTTAAAGTCGTGTTCATGCCTTGGAAAGGATACAACTTTGAGGATGCTATCGTAATCAATGAAAAAGTAGTAAGTGAAGATCTCTTTACTTCCATTCATATTTCAGAGTTTGAACTTGAAGTGCGTGATACCAAACTTGGTGAAGAGGAGCTTACTCCAGACATTCCAAATGTATCTGAGGAGGCAACGAAAGACCTTGATCAATATGGTATTATCAGGATTGGTGCACAGGTAAAAGAGGGTGACATATTAATTGGAAAAATTACACCCAAAGGGGAAAGTGATCCAACACCAGAAGAGAAACTTTTGAGAGCAATTTTTGGTGATAAGGCAGGTGATGCCAAAGATGCATCTTTGAAGGCTCCAAGTGGAACAGAAGGTGTTGTTATCGGCAAAAAACTTTTCCAGCGTGCCAAAAAAGATAAAAACTCCAAGGTAAAAGAAAAAACGGCACTTGAAAAGTTAGAATTAATCCATATTCAGAATGAAAAGGATATCCTTGAACTTCTTGTTGGTAAGCTTCAGATTTTACTGAAAGACAAGAACTCCGCAGGGGTTTCCAATAATTTCGGAGAACTGATCTTTGGTAAGGGTGCAAAGTTTAATACCAAAGTATTGACCACCATCGACTATCAGAATGTTAATCCATTGGGTTGGACTGGCGATGAGAAAACAGATGATGCAATCAACACTTTGTTGCACAACTACAACATCAGATTCAACGAAGAATTGGGCAGATACAAGCGTGAGAAGTTCAATATTTCGATTGGTGATGAATTACCTGCTGGTGTATTAAAGTTGGCTAAAGTTTACCTTGCTGTTAAGCGGAAGCTGAAGGTGGGTGATAAAATGGCGGGAAGACACGGTAACAAAGGTATCGTTGCCAAGATAGTTCGTGCTGAGGATATGCCATTCCTCGAGGATGGTACTCCTGTTGACATTGTACTTAATCCATTGGGTGTACCATCCAGGATGAATCTTGGTCAGATATATGAAACAATACTGG
>JBDLTO010000068.1:0-8580 GCA_039805815.1 Bacteroidota bacterium
TGGAGCAGATGGAAGTCATGTCTCGCATGGACTCTATTGCAGACCTGCTCATATCCCTGGTTGTAATGGCTGCGGTACCTGCAGTTGTAGAAGAGGTTTTTTTCAGAGCGGGTTTTCAGAACATGATGCAGCGTTCAACAGGAAATATCTGGGTGAGCATCATCATCACCTCGCTTTTATTCAGTGCCATACATTTTTCCTTTTACGGACTGCTTGCCAGAACAGCAATGGGAGTTATGCTTGGCATGATGTATGCAACGAGTAAAAACATCTGGGTTCCAATTCTTGCACATTTTGTCAATAATGCAGTTGCAGTAGGACAGGTCTATTATCTCCGCATGAAAGGAGAATCCCTTGCTGCTGGCATGGATGATAAATTTCCACTCTGGTGGGGTTTGTTTGCGATTGCATTGGTTTGGTTTGCATATGGAAAGTTTGAAAAAAGCATTGCACATGGCACTGAATAAAGAGGTCTTCAAGACAAGAACACAAACTGCTGTATTGTACGCAGTTGTCATGCTCACGGGATTGTTGTGGAATGAGTGGAGTTTTATCATATTGTTCTCCATTGTTCATTTTGGGGCTTGGTATGAGTTTCGTAAACTAGTAGAACGGATTGGTGCTGCATCATCGAAAAAATCACCTGTATTGTCTATCTCCTTGGCCTTTCTGGGTTGGGGGATCTTGTTGGCAGCAAATGCTGAAAGCCTTGACATCGGGGGGTATCACATTTCAGAAGCAGGTTGGCGTATAATGCGGATCAGCTTCATTGCCTTTCTTATTGAGATATATCGTACCAAAGGATTTAATCGCTGGAATCTTGGCTGGTCATTCATTGGATTAGCTTATGTATCGATTCCTCTTGCTATGCTGGTTAATTTGCGGTCGGGTTGGATATGGGGGCAGTCGCACGACAGCAGTTTTTTTGTAAACGCTTTGTCTGGTTTCAGTGGAAAGGTCATTTGCCTCCTCTTGGTTTTTGGGATCTGGGTTAATGATACTATGGCCTACATTGTAGGGTCATTTATTGGGAAAACGCCACTCAGCAAGTGGTCACCCAAGAAAACCTGGGAAGGTACACTGGGTGGAATAATCCTCAGCATTGCATTGATTTCGACTTTTGGATGGTTTTACGGAGCCAAAGGATTTGAATGGATGTTAGTAACCTCCGTTGCTGCAATTGCAGGTACTTTTGGGGATTTGCTGGAAAGCAGATTGAAAAGAATGGCTGGCGTAAAAGACAGCGGTTCCTTCATGCCCGGTCATGGCGGATTCCTGGACAGGTTTGATTCAATTATTCTTGCAGTTCCGGCAGTGTGGCTGGTGTGTTACCTGCTCTACCGTTGAATTTAGACAGATAAGAAGATATTAAAATTGTCCCGGATGGAAATGCTATCAGGGGTTCTCTCTTTTGGATTCAATGGTAGGCTTTTGTCTAGGCTCATTTTCAGCAGACCGATTTTGCCTTTGTTTCTCTCTTTGAGGTTGTGCCTGTCCCTTATTACCCTGAGGCCTGTTTTCTCTTGACCTTTCACGGTTATCACCAACACCCTGTCTAACCTGTGTTTGTTTGGAATCCTGATTCTTTTCTCTTACAGGTGGTCTAGAACCAGTTTTTTGTGCTTGACTTGTATTTTCGACAGTTTTCTCTTTTCCTTGTTGTGCATGTTTATGGGGCTTGGCACCAGCGCCTTTGCGTTTTTGCGCATTTCTTTCCAATGAGCGAAGACTGATTTGACCTACCACGTCTACGAATTGAGGCTCCACTTCCTTAACCTTACCGGGTGAAACGGTAACTTCCGCTGTTTCCAGCTCTTCAGGGCGCTGACCATTGTCGTTCATCGCCTTTATCCGCTTTACTGTATCAATTGTTAGTGGGTACTGCTTGTTGCTGTCTGGCAGTGTATACCACATCAAATTCTTAAAGATATCCTTTTTGCTGAGGTGTGCATTTCCCTTTGCTGTCAGCAGCACATCTACGTGATCAGGAAAATGCTGGAGCGCATCAAGGTAGGTATCCAGTTCATAGTTCAAACAACATTTCAGCCTTCCACACTGTCCGCTCAGTTTAGTCTGGTTAATACTCAGGTTCTGGTAACGGGCCATTGTAGTAGTTACACTTTTGAACTCGTTCAGCCAGGTGCTGCAACAAAGTTCCCTGCCGCAACTTCCTATACCGCCTACCTTAGCTGACTCCTGCCTTGCTCCTATCTGCTTCATTTCAACCTTAACCTTGAATTCTGAAGCATAAATCTTGATGAGTTCTCGGAAGTCGACCCTATCTTCTGCTGTGTAGAAAAATGTAGCTTTTCTGCCGTCTGCCTGAAAGTCCACTTCACAAATTTTCATCACTAGTTTAAGCTGTTTGGCAACAGCACGAGATCTAGCCAGGGCTTCTTTTTCGCGCGACTTGTTCTCCTCCATTTTCTGGATATCAACTTCTGTTGCCCTGCGTAATATTTTTTTGATGTCAGCACTGTCTTCCGGAATTCTTTTTTTCTTAAGCTGCATCCTGACCAGCTCTCCGCTGAGGTTAACCATACCTACGTCAAAACCTCCTACGCCTTCCACACTTACCATTTCACCTTTGTTAAAATGGTGTAAAGTAGTATTCTTAAAATATTCTTTTCGGCTACCATTATTGAATGTCACTTCCACAATTCTGCAGGATATGGAAGGATCTGTAAATGGCAAATTAGCCAGCCAATCGTGCACATTGAGCCTATTGCAGCCACCTGTACTGCATCCTCCGTTGCTTTTGCAACCGCTTGGTTTACCATCTTTAGTGCCACATGAACTACATCCCATAATCTATATCAATGAACCAAAATTAAGGCTTTATCCCTTATGATGTGATAAATTTTGAGGGTGAGTGCCATGAACAGTATTTTGGGGTTCGCATTTCGTTCAATATAATAGACTGCGTCATTCAGTTCCTGAACCATGGCCTCAAGTTGTTCAGTGGCTGCAAGCCTGATAAGACGAGTTGCGAAGTCGATTTCCTGTTCTGCTGCTTCAGGGGCTTGTGATGAAGCAGACATTCTAACAGCTATTGATAGGAGGTGAATAAAATAAATGAGAAACTGTTTTTGTTTCTCGCGCCCCATTTTACTGACTTGTTCAACCCATTGAACCTGAGCAGCAGGACCATTTTTCAACATAGCATTAAGCCATTCACGGAGCATTTCCTGCCAATCCTGATCTGCATGGTTTAGCTGCTGGAATGCCTCTCTCAAACTGCCATTAGCCATTGATGCTATTGAGACCGCCTTTGATTTGGGCACACCCTGCTCATTGATCAGCCATTGCTGAACTTCTTCGTTGTTTAACCTGTTTATCCTTACAAGTTGTGTTCTGGAAAGTATGGTTTGAAGTATTTTTGATTCATCTTCGGCAACAAAAATAAAAAGCGTTTTAGCCGGAGGCTCTTCAACAAGTTTGAGTAGTTTATTGCCAGAATTCCCGAGGTACTCTGGTAGCCATTGTATCAGTATCTTGTATCCGCTCTCAAAACTTTTCAGGTTAAGTTTTCGGTTGATATCTTCACATTCGTGTGCAGTTATGTTACCCTGTTTATTTTCTGCTCCAAGACTTTGTAACCAGTCATATCCGTTTCCAAATGGGATTTGAGCAATAAAACTTCTCCATTCGGTAATGAAATCTGTACAGACTGGTTTATCCAGCCCAGCCTTTGTAATGGTAGGGTAAGAAAAGTGTATGTCTGGATGAATTAGTTTTGCCGCTCTAATGCAGGAAGGACATGCTCCGCAGGAATCTTCTGGCAAAGCTTTTGCTGGCTGTTCAGGTTCTCCAAATAAGGACGCTGTTTCTTCTTGTGATCGAGTTTTGTTGCTGTCGCATACTATGAATTGGGCCAGCGCCATTGCCAGTTGCAGTGCACAGCTTCCTTCTTTACCAAGAAACAACAGCGCATGACTAAGCCTGTTTTGATTAACAAGTGCTGCCAATTGGTTTTTCACGTTTTGCTGACCTGGAATGGACTTGAATTGCATGCTGCAAAATTAGGGGAATCGAAAATCTTAGGTCAGATCCAAAATTTTAATTCATAAAATAATCCTTAGCGGGTTTAGGAAAAAAAGACTCCCCTCTGGTATATGAGGGGAGTCAGGTGAAAAAGCAGTTTTAAAACGAGGTTGTTTTAGTTCAAAAGCTTGGTAATCTCTTCACCCATGGGGTTTACCTTGCTTGGAAATACGCCAATCAATTTACCTTTCTCATCTAGCAGAAATTTGGTGAAGTTCCATTTGATTTCAGCATCCATCACACCATTCTCTGCCTTTTGTGTCAACCATTTGAAGAGTGGGTGGGTGTCTTCTCCTTTTACAGAAACTTTCTCTGCCATAATAAAGCTGACGCCGTAATTTTTCTGACAGAATTCTGCTATTTGTTCATTGGAACCAGGCTCCTGACCACCAAAATTGTTTGCAGGGAATCCAACGATAACAAGTTTATCCTTGTATGCTTTGTGAAGCCTTTCAAGGTCTGCATATTGAGGTGTGTAACCACATTTTGATGCTGTGTTCACAATAAGAATTTTCTTACCCTTGAAACTTGAAAAATCAATTTTATCGCCATCAATAGAAGAGACCTTGAACTTATGAATAGAAGCAGGTCCTGCTGCAAAGAGGGCGAACGCAATAAGAAGAATCTTGGTCATTTTATTGTTTTTTTATTTGAGATTTTAAAACTGAATATATAGGACTTCTTGAACATGAAATTAATCATTTTATAAAAGCGGAAATTCATTACGAGCACATTGTTAGGCAAAGAACAGATTGATTTCCAACATTACATCAGTTCAAACAACAAAAAGCCTGATTTGTTCAACAATTAATGTGCTTCTCTTACAATGTGAAAGCCAGGCTGCTGACTGAAACATTTCCAATACCTGCATTTAGTAGGGTTTGGATGCAGGCTTCTGTGGATGCGCCGGTTGTGATGACGTCGTCAATCAAAAGGATGTTTTTCCCCAACATTGCAGAGTTGTTATTAATGCCGAATACGTCAGACACATTTTCCCATCTTTCAATCCTGCTTTTTCGGGTTTGGGTTGCTGTATGGGTGCTTCGTTTTAAAAAGTTTTCATTGCCTGGAATACCGGTTGACTTTGTCATTCCCCTACAAAGCAAAACCGCTTGGTTATAACCCCTGGATAGTTCTTTTTTGGGATGGAGAGGCATGGGGATCAGGTAATCAATATCGTGAAAGGCGGTCAGACCAGCTAGCCTGTAACCCATGAGTTCTCCAAAGAACAAACCGAGTTCAGGTTGGTTGTCATATTTAAGCCTGTGAATAGCTTTTTGAATGGGGGTTTCTTCCTGGTAGAAGAAAGTGCTGGTGGCGAAGGAAGTTTTTGCCCTGCCCCAGAAGAGTTTTTCAACCGGGTTGTCCCTGATTTTTTCAAATTCTGTGAAAGGGAGGTCTGTTATACAAGCTATGCAGAAGAATTCATTTGCCTCAACTGAAAACTGGTCGCATCCAAAACAAAGTCTAGGGAAAATAAGGTTGCTGACTGCATGCGAGCAATAGTTTACAGCATTGATGATGTTTTTAGAGGTGAACATACGTTATTGAAAAATAGTTCTGTAAATCTCTTCAACAAGCGCAACATCAATTGTTTTGATTCCTTTGTGCTGATCTGCTTTTCGGTTGTATTTACTGATAACAATGCTGTCGAATCCAAGTTTGGCTGCTTCTGAAATGCGTTGATCAATGCGGTTAACAGCCCTGATTTCACCGCTAAGGCCCACTTCCCCTGCAAAACAGATTTTTTGTGAAAGCGGTATATCCTCATAAGAGCTAAGCAAGGCAAAAACCATTGCCAAATCAATAGCGGGATCTTCAATTTTGAGTCCACCTGCAATATTCACAAACACGTCTTTGCTTCCAAAGTGAAATCCACCTCTTTTCTCCAGCACAGCAAGTAAAAGTTGGAGCCTGCGCAGGTCGAAGCCACTGGCAGTTCGCTGAGGTGTTCCATATACTGAAGGTGTAACGAGAGCCTGTACTTCAATAAGCAATGGACGAAGACCTTCCATTGTTGCCCCAATTGCAATGCCACTCAATTGTTCCTCTTTCTGGTTGATCAGGATATCAGACGGATTGGTGACGGGTTTCATGCCAGTTCCGGTCATTTCATAAATGCCCAGTTCTGCTGTTGATCCAAACCTGTTTTTGGTTGTCCGTAAAATCCGGTAAGCATAATGTTGATCTCCTTCAAATTGTAAAACTGTATCCACCATGTGCTCCAACAGTTTTGGCCCTGCTATACTCCCATCTTTGGTAATATGTCCGATCAAGAATACTGGTGTTTGTGTTTCTTTGGCAAAGCGTTGAAATTCAGCGGTACATTCCCTTATCTGTGAGATTGTTCCCGGTGAGGAATCGATATAAGGTGATTGTAACGTTTGAATGGAGTCGATGACTACAAGCTGAGGTTTTATTTTTTTTATTTCCTGAAAGATGACCTGTGTTGATGTTTCGGTAAGTAAATAAAATTCATCATGTGCCACATTGATCCTGTTTGCACGCATTTTGATTTGCTGTTCACTTTCTTCTCCGCTCACATAAAGGATCCTAAGTTCCTTCATCTGCAGGGCATCCTGCAGGAAAAGGGTAGATTTGCCAATTCCAGGTTCACCGGCTACCAAAACAAGACTGCCTGCAACGATGCCGCCTCCGAGCACCCTGTTTAGTTCTTCATCCTTTGAAATAATTCTGTCTTTTTCTAATGACTCAACTTCATGGAGCACAACGCTTTTGCTGATGCTTCGACTGTTTTCTTTCCAATCTTCTTTTTGTTTGCCCGTTTCCTTATGTATAATTTCCTCTGTAAAGCTGTTCCATTCCTGGCAGGCCGGACATTTCCCAGCCCATTTTGGAGACTCATAGCCACAATGCTTACAGAAAAAAGCTTTTTTGATTTTACTCATGGGGTGAAGATATAAATCATTGTCTTATGTTATCCGGTAAAAACAACAGGAATAGGAGAGATTTTTCCCATAAAAAAGGGTTGGTAGACACCAACCCTTGTACTTACTAACCCATTAAATTCTTCAGCTAAATTACAAATTGTGGACACAGTACAAAATAAATTTTTGTAGCTGTGCATAACTTTTGAGATCAGTCATTTTTTTTACGGGAAGTCCAAATTTTTACCAAATCTTTCACAATCATTTGATTACCAGCTATGTAATTTGCATTAAATTCACACAAATGGGTTCCATTTACATCATATCCCTCCTTTTTGTAGGCATAGGCATGCTGGTATCCCTCAGGCTTAAGTCAAAATTCAATAAGTATGGAGCAGTCAGGATACGTTCAGGATTAACTGGTAGGGATGTTGCTATTCAGATGCTTAAAGACAACGGTATATATAATGTAAAGGTTGAACTGGGTCAGGGCTTTCTTTCTGACCATTACAACCCGCTTACCAAAACGGTGTCATTAAGTCCGGATGTTTACCACCAGGCCAGTATAGCCGCTGCAGCAGTGGCTGCTCATGAATGCGGACATGCAGTTCAGCATGCCCGATCATACCCTTGGCTTATGTTGAGAAGCAAGCTCGTGCCAATTGTGCAGTTCAGTTCCATGTTTATCCAGTGGGTACTGCTGGCTGGAATATTACTAGTCAACACCTTTCCTAGTCTTCTGCTTGGGGGTATTTTGCTATTCGCCACCACTACAATTTTTTCACTTGTAACATTACCAGTGGAGTTTGACGCCAGTAGGCGTGGACTTTCCTGGCTTCAGCAATCCGGTATTTCCAACGGACAAGAGCTGATTCTGGCCAAAGACGCACTACATTGGGCAGCAATGACTTATGTTGTGGCTGCTGTTTCCTCTTTGGTTACTTTAGTCCAATACATACTCATTTATATTAGCAACAGAGACCGGAATTAGTAAGAATTACTATCTTTTCTGTTTACTTTAAATTCGAAATATTTAAACAAAAAATCATCTTTTTTTAACATTTCACGCTGAAAATCGATTTTTGCTTTATATTCGCGATTGGACATTTATCGTTTTATAAACAAAAATCAACTGCATGAGAAAACTTACACTGTTCATGTGCTGTTTGCTTTTTGCAATACCTGGGGTATTTGCGCAAACAGTAGTTAAGGGCAAGGTATCAGACGCCGAAGGCGCTCCCTTGTCAGGTGTATCCATTAAGGTAGCAGGATCCCAATCGGGAACCACCACAGCTGCTGATGGTACATTTTCGCTTTCCGTCAAGGACCTCAACACAACATTGGAGGTAACTTACGTGGGTTACGACCGTATTACGGTTCGTGCCGGTTCTAACCTATCCAACATCGCACTGAAATCTGCTTCCAACGCTATGCAGGAAGTGGTTGTAACTGCCCAGGGTATCCGCAGGGAAAAGAAAGCCCTAGGATATGCAGTTGCTTCGGTAGACAAGAAAGCGCTCGAACTTCGCCCTGATGGTGACGTTGTGCGTTTGTTGAATGGTAAAGCACCTGGCGTTGACATCCTCAACACCAGCGGTATGTCAGGTTCTGGTACAAACATCGTTATCCGCGGTGTAAATACCATTTC
>JBDLTO010000069.1:0-4201 GCA_039805815.1 Bacteroidota bacterium
TAAAGTGAATATCGTATCTAACAGCAGGGATACCAAATACAACGGGTTTTCATTGTATTGTTTGCCAGTTATTTATACACCAGGTTGCGGCGCGGGATTCCCGGCGCCGCAACTTTTTTTATCCCGAGAGTTTGAAAATCTCAAATCCGAAAACGTTTTCGGATTTAATTTTAACTAGTTTAAACGTTTTAGTAAAAGCTTTTTTCTATTTTCAATGTCAGTAATCTCTTTTAAAAGAGCATTATGACTTTAACGATTCACTTAAAATTGCCATTATGAGAAAAATGATTTTGCTATCAACACTCCTCATGTGTTTTGCCACAGTTGTCTGGTCGCAGACCAGGAAAGTGGAAGGCACAGTTTCTGGAGAAAACGGTGCACCCGTAGTCGGTGCATCCATTACTTTAAAAGGAACCACAAAAGGTACAACTTCCAATGCCGATGGTAGGTTTTCAATTGACATCCCCTCTGCAGGTAAATCTGTATTGGTGATCAATTCCATCGGTTTCGCCGCCCAGGAAATTGCCGTGGGCAATTTGGGCATATTGAAAGTGCAGTTGGTATCAGAGAACAAACAATTGGAAGATGTTGTTGTAGTAGGATACGGTTCAGTTAGGAAAAAAGACCTGACAGGTGCCGTGGGATCTTTATCGACACGCGATATCGTGCGAGCCAATCCATCCAACGCCACACAAGCCCTTCAGGGCCAGGTTACCGGGGTGGTGATTACCAAGCAAAGCAATAAACCCGGACAGGCATATGCCATTGACATACGTGGACAAAATACCATCACTGGTGCAACAGAACCTTTGGTGGTAATTGATGGGGTCATTGGCGCAAGGCTGCGTGATATCAATCCGCAAGATATCCAATCCATCGATATCTTGAAAGATGCCTCTTCAACAGCCATCTATGGTGCCAGGGGTGCCAATGGTGTAGTGATTATCACATCGAAGCGAGGTGTTTCAGGCAGACCCAGGGTGACTTTCGATTCCTATTTGGGTTCAAAAGTGCCTGCCCATTTTGCCCAGTTACAGACAGCCCAGCAGTTTTATCAGATGACCCAGGATGCGGTGCTGAATGGGGGAGCTGCAACTGCATTTACCGCCAGTGAATTGAACATGATCAATTCAGGAAAATCCACCAACTGGTTGGATCTGGTGACCAAACCAGGCTTGAATACGAATTCAACCGTAGCGGTTTCTGGCGGCAATGCCGGTACAACCTACCGTTTTTCCGGTGGTTATATCCAGGAGGATGGCAACATCCCCGTGACCAGCTTTAAAAAATATTCCCTGAATGCAGCCATTGACAGCAAGTTGAACAATTGGTTGAAAGTGGGTTTTACTGCATATATCAATTACGCCAGTAATCCGACGGGCTCTTTGGAAGTGTTGCGTTCCGCTTATAGGGCCAGGCCTACAGGGGTAGTGTATTACAAGGATGTCGTCAATCCGAGTGAAGGCAACGATTTGGCCATCGGTCCGTGGAATGACCTTTCCATTTGGATGGGTATTAAAGATAATCAGGTTCCGAATCCGATCATAGACACGGATCCAAGCATCTATCAGCTCACAACCACGTTCTCCAATTCCATGGGCAATGCCTATGTTGAACTGGGTTTGATCAAAGGGTTGACATTCAAATCCTCTATTTCAGCACAGGCCATCGATGAGCGCCAGGGGGAATTCCGGAACACGCTATCGAAGTCGCAGTTGACCAATCCGCCCCGCGCCAACTACTCCAGCAGAAATCTGGGCAGTTATACTATCGATAATCAGTTGAGCTATAACCTGACAACAGGCAAACACAAATTAAGTGCTACGGCCCTGCAGAGCGCCTTCAAAAACACTGCTGAAAACTATGCTATTGCAGCAACCAACTTACCCTTTGCTTCCCTTTGGTACAATCTGGGAACCGGTGGTGTTGTCACTTCCAGCAGTGGTTATAGCAGCAATGCCCTTTCTTCCTATATGGCTCGGGTGAATTATACCTTTAACGACAAGTACTTGCTTACCCTTACAGGACGTGCGGATGGTGCTTCGCAATTGTCTGATGAGAACAAATGGGCTTTCTTCCCATCCGGTGCATTTGCATGGCAGGCTGGTGATGAGGAATTCATCAAGAACCTGAATGTGTTTTCAGACCTTAAATTGAGGGTGAGTTATGGTGAAGTGGGTAATTCCAATGTGGCAGCCTACAGTACACAAGCTGGTTTATTGACCACTAGTTACAGTTTTGGTTCAAGTGCTGTTTCTGGATTTGCACCCGCTGTTATAGGTAACAAGGATCTGAAATGGGAGAGAAGCCAAGAACTCAATCTAGGCATTAACATGGGATTCCTTAACAATAGGGTTTCAGCAACTTTGGAGCTCTACAAACGCAATACACGGGACCTCATTCTCAATCAAACCCTACCAACATCCACCGGTTTCAGCTCAGTTATTACCAATGTAGGCAAAGTATCCAACAAGGGTATTGAAATCATGTTGAATACCCGCAATATTGAAACTAAAAACTTCACCTGGAGCACCAGCATCAATTTCTCTAAAAACATCAACAGAATTGAAGCCCTGGCCAATGGCGTCACTTCAATCATCGGCAGTAGCCTGTTTGTGGGCAAGCCAGTCCGCTCGTTTTATGATTACCGTTGGACCGGCATTTGGCAGTTGGCGGATAGTGTAGCCGCCAAATCATTCGGTCAGCTTCCCGGCGCAGTGAAGGTGGAAGACCTCAACAAGGACGGGGTTATTTCCAATTCTCCTGGTAAAGACGACAGACAATGGTTGGGCACACAACTTCCCAACTTCACCATGGGCATGACCAACAGGATGAGTTTCCTGAATTTTGACCTGTCATTCCTATTCTATTACCGGAATGGAACCATGTATAAGAATGGCATGCTCGACGGTACCATGGGAGAATACACCGGAACACGTTACAACCACATGGTTATGAATTACTGGACCAAGAACAACCCAACCAACGATTTTTACGGTCCAGGTGTTCCCCAAGCCTACAGGGGAGCCAGGAGCTATGAAGACGCCAGTTTCATCAGGCTTTCTGATGTCACCTTGGGTTATAGCCTCCCGAGGGAAGTGCTGGAAAAGAAAAATATTGAAAGGGTGAGGGTCTATTTTCAGGTTATCAATCCAACCTATTGGACCAGGTTCAATGGTATGGATCCTGAATACAACTCCAACACATTCATTGATGATGTACCTAACCTGACCTTTGCAATCGGAGCAAACATCGGTTTCTAATCCAACATTTATAAAAAATATTTATGAAAAAATTAATTGGAATAAATGGCATGCTTGCTGTGGCAATGGCACTCCTGATTGTGGCCGGCTGCAAAAAGTCATTTCTTGATGAATATAATCCTGCCAACAGAACTACAGATAATTATTATTCAACAGCAGCAGGCTATGAGGGACTAGTTACCTCCTGTTACCCACTGCTCAGGGATATCACACAGATCAGAACGCCTTACATGTTGGGTACAGACCTGTTTTCAGCCGGCGGGTGGGCAGGAACGCTGTATTTCCCAGGCCAAACGACACAATCAGGAAGCGTATGGGATTCCTATGACATCGGACTCAATTCTACAGTTGGTGAGTTACAGTCTACCTGGGATCTCTTATACCGCGAAATCAACCGATGCAATGCCGCTGTTGATCGCGCTCCAGCTGTTTTGAATATGGTAGACTCCATCCGCAACCAAAGGGTTGGTGAAGCCAAATTCCTCCGTGCACTTTCCTACTTTTGGGCTGTGCAGCTTTGGGGTGATGTTCCCATGCCATTGTCAGAAACCGTTAGTGCTAGCTTGGAAGTCAAGAAGGCGTCATCAAAAGACGTTTACAGCCAAATCATCACAGATTTGAATGATGCCATCGCCAAATTACCTGTAACCCAAAAAGATGCAGGCAGGGCAACCCGTGGGGCAGCCAAATTCCTGCTGGCCAGGGTTTATCTTACCCGCGGTTGGAATTTCAACAATGCCCTTGGGGGTTCACCTGCTGATTTCACCAGCGCTCTGGCACTTTGTGATGAGCTGATTTCTTCAGGATTGTATCCAATGGAAACAAACTGGAACAACCTATGGCCTATCCACAATAAAAATCCTAAAAAGGAAACCGCAACAGTAGCCAGTTCAGTTGCAATCGCCAACGCAAGCAAAGAAGTGATCTTTGCGGTGCAG
>JBDLTO010000070.1:0-6172 GCA_039805815.1 Bacteroidota bacterium
ATTCACTAAAATATTTTTGATATATCCAATATTTACCCAACAGAGTATTCGTAATTCGAATATTTTTTGCCAGTTGTTATTATCTCTAAGTATAAATCTTGAATCAAACCCAATTTGAGCATATAGACATTATTTTTTGAATTTATTTGATAAGAATATTTTTGTTGCATAAGTAAATTTTCATTTCTTGGATACTCATAATAAAGCATATAGGTTACTGAATTATTTGAAGTAAAATATAAACTGCTATTCTCATAAGGATTGTAAAGAGATACATTGGGGAAATTTCCATTAAGTTATTTTTTTAACCCTGTACACGAATTTTGCGTTACAGATTTTAAAAAAAAATAGAAGTCCCAAAATACTCTTTGATTTTAATCTCCACCTTAAGTTAATTATGATTAATTATTTGAAGTATTTTGTAATCCATCTCTTCGGGCATTCTCTATTCTATTAACTTCGATTTGTCCCTTGTGCTGATCGACTGAATAAGACAATAACATACCTCCTCTCGTTTCTACTATTACATCCTCCCAAATAATTTTATTAATGTACCCATATACAATGAATCCTATTCCCACTATAATAAATAAAAGCAGAACAGAATCGCCTTGATTGGTTTTTGTATTTATTGAGACAATCATCATTCCAAAAAAGAGAATAAATATTCCAATCATTATGAAAGTCAGATTTGGTATCGATATTTTTTTCCATGTGATTGATGATATATCTTCAAACAAAATACTTGACTGTCCATTAGAATTTTGAATACGTAATTTATTATCACTTATTGAAAAGTTACCAGGATTTCTTTTAAGCTGGGTATTGAATTGATTGTTTATCATTGTGTATTATTTTTATTGAACAACAGAAACACGAACATTCGATACATTACAATTACAGTCGGTTGAAACATCGGCATTGTATGCCTCACCTCGTGAAGGATCTAGAAATGTAATACCGAACTTGCCTCGACCTAAATATTGTTCACCCAATATTTGCTTGCCCGAATTTTGGAAATTATTTCTTACTTGTTGAATACAATTTTCGGAACCGTAACAGGGTTCTTGTCTCTGTGTCCCAACGTTTTTTCCTGAAGAAGAATTTCCTGTATTAGAATTTGAATTTCTTTTGTTTGATTCTTCGCTTCCAAAAGCAACTAATAAAAAAATAATAAGCGTAATTAGAGATAGTGTATGTTTCATATTAGCAGATTTTGGTTTTAATTATTTTAAAAGAATTTGAAAAAAATATACATGAAATTATAAAGCCAAATAAATAAGCAAAAATGTCATTGACGTCATATGTACCACTAATCAAATGATATTTTTGACATATTTCAGTACAAAATGCAGTTATTGGCATAATTATGATCCACAAAATATTTTTTCTGTTAATTGTGTTTTTCCAGATATATAGGATTACGGTCGTAAATGAAAACATCCACAATCCATCAGGAAGGGAATAAATTAACCAATCACTTTTTTCAATTTTATATCTATTAGAAATATTTCTAATTTGAAATATAGTATTTGAAAAGTTTAGATAATCAAACCACCTAAACATCATCAAATCCAAAGATCTAAAACATATATATATCAATCCGCCTGCGCAAATACTAGATAAATGAAAAAATAATTGAAGTTTTTTCATGGTAATTTATACTAATCGACTTGATTTACTAAAGATGAGTTTCATCAAATAGCTAATTAGATTAAATTTTAACCCCCAATAACGACCAAATCGACATTTACGGTACAAGTATTGATCTTGATAAAATATCAAAAAGATGTTATTCTGTACATTAGTCAAATTTTATCAAATTTTTTACGATTAATCACTTTTCGGTGAACAAACCGGTGATTATACAAGTGAATCTTAAAAATATCTAAGCCCATAATTTTCAGCCACTTATTAGGTGATTCACCAATTAAGTTGTGAAACTCTCGGAAAATTAGAGGTTATTTTTACCATGATAGTCATTATGAAAAAATACTTTGTATAACCTACTTCCTTTTCAATCTTTAGCCATTCTTATTAGATCAAGTGAAATCTAGACGGCACCAATTTCAAACTTTCTTCTGTTCAAAATTGGCGTGCCTATTGGTGGGGTGATGGACAGGCAGTCGGCCTGCACCGCAAACCGCCTTTGCGGCAATGCAGACGAAGAAGCGTTGTTGGAATGCACACTCCATGGCACCCTCATCACCTGTGATGAAACCATCAGCTTTGCCCTTACAGGCGGAGGTGCCTGGGCAACCGTCAATGGTTGTGCAGTGGATTACTACAGACTAATCAAGATGGTGGCAGGGTCTGAGCTGAAGCTGCATCCCGATCCGCATGGCTGCAGAACCTACATTGCAGTGGCAGGTGGCTTGCAAGTGCCCCTCGAACTCGGCAGTGCCTCCACTTACCAGCCTTCCCGCATCGGCGGATTGGATGGCCAACCCTTGGCGGCAGGACAGTTTGTGCCACTGAAAAGCTCCGGCGGCTTACTGCCGGGAGGCAGGGATATCGTGATTCGGGAGGACGGTTTTGGGATGGGTAACTGGAAGGCACAGGTGCAGCCCATGCCCCATGTGAATGAAACTGTGATACTTGCCTGTGCAAGCGGTCCGGAGTGGGACTGGTTCGATGACAGCACCAAAAAAGATTTTACTGGGGAAACCTTTACCATCTCCACCCAGTCCAACCGCATGGGCTACCGGCTGGAAGGACCGCCTTTGTCTCTTCAGGAAAAAAAGGAGTTGGTGTCCACTGCCGTTACCCGCGGCATCGTTCAGGTTACCCATGAGGGCAGTCCCATTGTATTGATGGCTGACGCCCAAACCATCGGTGGCTATCCCCGCATCGCACGGCTGACAAGCCAGGCCATTGATTTGTTGGCACAATGCAGACCCGGGGTTAAGGTGAGGTTTACCAATAATATTTTTCCGGATTTATTACCCAATTCTGCTTAATTCTGCAAGCAACTGTTCTTCTGTTGGAAGGTAAAATTGATATTTACTTGCAAAAATTTGCTTATTGTTCTTCGGCAGAGAAATTTCTACCATAGAATCTTTTTTGTCTTTACATAATATTATTCCTATTGTTTCATTTTCATCTTCCATTTTTACAAACCGATCATAATAGTTGACATACATCTGCATTTGTCCTAAATCTTGATGCTTGAGTTTTCCTATTTTTAAATCAATCAAAACAAAGCATTTTAGTAGCCGATGATAAAATACCAAATCAATTCTAAAATGCTCTTCCTCAAAAGTGAATCTTACCTGACGTCCCACAAATGTGAATCCCTTTCCTAATTCAAGCATAAAATGCTCAAGTTTATCAATCAATGCAGATTCGAAATCTGTTTCATTGAAATGAGAATTATCTGCGAGGTCAAGAAATTCAAGCACGTAGGGATCTTTGATTAAATCGAGTGGCTTTTCAATTATTTGCCCTCGGTTTGATAATTTCCGAATACCTATTGTGTCTTTACCTTGTTGCAACCGTTCATACAGCAAACTATTGATTTGTCTACTCAATTCCCTAACACTCCATTTATTGCCGATAGTTTCAATTTCGTAAAAATTACGTTCCGCTTCATTTTCAATGCGCATCAGGTGTAAATAATGTGTCCATGTTAGACTTTGCGAAATCGGTGATTTCGCAATCCTCAGTTTCAACAAAGATGTCTGTTTACGATAATTCTGTCAACGTGAAATCAGCATTATTCCATGGTATTTTCATCAAAAAATCCTGTTTAAAGTGTTCAATTCATCAACTACTGATAATTTATATTCAATTCAAATACCTTACCTTAATTGTAACATTTCAGTAAATGAAAAAATTCAAACTTATCCTTCTACTCCTTATTGCTGTGTTGAGGACTGCTGCCCAAACCATTCCAATCGACAGCAGCCAATACCCAAGGCTGACCACTTTCACCACACAGCAGGATCATGAACACCTCAAGAAACTGCTGGGCATCACCAAACTTAGACCGGGGAGGAGTGGCAATGCTGCTTCGCCTGACCATGCCAACTACGACGAATCACTGGCCAATCCCTGTCCGACGCTAACGGATGCACTCACACTGAACAATGGCAATAAAGTAACGACTGCTGCAACCTGGATGCAGCAACGGAGACCTGAGCTGATAGCGCTCTTTGAAAAAGAGGTATACGGACGGGTGCCGGCCAACACACCCCAGGTGAAATGGACAGTCAAAGCCACCGACCGCGAGGTGGTCAACCGCATCCCTGTTGTGGCCAAATGGCTGGTGGGGCATGCTGACAACAGCGCCTACCCTTTAATCAATGTGGACATCAACATGATGCTGGTGGTACCAGCCAATGCGAAAGGTCCGGTTCCGGTGCTGATGATGTTTGGCGGAAGACCGACATTCCCGGCTCCAGCCCAGCCTTCACCCGATGAAATGGATAAGCTGAATGCGGCTTTCAAAGCGATGCTCAGCACTGCAGACCCCGCTGTCAAAGACATCTTCGACAAATACCCAGCCTATCAGCCCATCACCCGACTGCCATCACCCAATTTCTTCGCCCCTCCCAAACCCGATGCCGAACTCACCCCGCAGGAAAGACTGTTGGCGGCAGGATGGGGATACTGCACTATAGAAACCAACAGCATCCAGGCCGATAATGGTGCTGGTCTCACCAGAGGCATCATCGGACTCAGCAACCAGGGTCAGCCGCGCAAGGCAGACGACTGGGGAACACTGCGTGCATGGGCATGGGGAGCGGCGAGGGGACTCGATTACCTGGAAACCGACCCGCTTATAGATGCCCGGAAAGTGGGTATCGAAGGGGTATCACGATACGGAAAAGCGGCTTTGGTGACCATGGCTTTTGAACCGAGGTTTGCGGTTGGACTGATCGGATCCTCCGGAAAGGGTGGAGCTGCCCTACACCGCAGGGTGTTTGGTGAAGCCGTTGAAAACCTCACCTCCAGTGGCGAATACCACTGGATGGCCGGCAACTACCTGAAATATGGAGCGGAAGAAGCGGTTACCGGCAGGAAAACCGGTTGCGACCTCCCTGTTGATGCCCATGAACTGATTGCTCTCTGTGCACCACGGGCATTGTTCATCAGCTATGGCATACCCGAGAAGGGGGATGCACTTTGGCTCGACCAGACCGGCAGTTATATGGCGACCATTGCAGCCGGACCGGTTTACAAACTGCTTGGCGGAAAAGACCTCGGCAAGAGCCATGACTGGTTGAAAGAAAAGATGCCACCCGTGCTGGAAGGGCTGCTGGAAGGGGAACTCGCCTGGCGCCAACATGACGGCGGACATACCGATGCCCCCAACTTCAGCCACTTTATTCCCTGGGCCAACAGGGTGTTGAAGTGAGATGAAGCATGGACTGCTTCAATTGAAACACTTTGCCGTGTATTGATATTCCGCTCCCTTTTCCAGCGTTTTAATACTATCAAAATCGGTTGTTTTCACACTAAATGAATAAAACTTTCTCTTCAATTAAGTACGCTTAATTATTTATAAAATAAACCCATAGGTTTACTAATGAAAATTATACGTATCTTTGAGGATGATTTATTTTCATTTCATTACGAGAATGAATTACACAACGAATTGGAGCGTTTGATGAAACGTTGGACCAATGCTGAATATTTATTTGACTATGCAATTAACAATAATGTTCCTGACAATATAGGTTATGAAACCATTTGAATGCTAATGGGGTGTTTGATAATGAATCATTTTATGAATTTATAACAGAACAATCATGAACAACAAAAATAAATTTCTTGAACTCACTGATCCCGAAACCAGTGAATTCCAAATTGAAAATGAATTCAGGGTCAATCAGCGTGAAATGCTCATACACTCACAACAGATTGCCATGATGGTTCTGCAGAAACTCAAGGATTTGCAATGGACCCAAAAGGAACTGGCCTTTAAATTAGGTGTATCACCACAACAAGTTTCTAAAATTGTTAGTGGAAAGGAAAATATGACACTGGAAACAATTGTTAAACTTCAACAGGTCTTGAACATTTCTATTCTTGTCCCTTATGTCAAAAGAAGTATCGATTGTAAAAAAGAAAACAAAAAAATTCTGAACTCAGGTCTCCAGTATTCAAATGATACTAAATCAATACAGAATATGGAATGACCCATTTTTGGAATTTTTCTCCAACCTTC
>JBDLTO010000071.1:0-9820 GCA_039805815.1 Bacteroidota bacterium
CCAGATTGTGCTTCATTAGTTTTTAATATGTTGCCACTTATTTTGATACTGGTGCCTGCGGGCAGATTTTCACAAACTGAAACGGGCAGGATACCTTCAGGACTGATTTCTCCCTTGAGCATTGCAGCTGCCGTAAAATGTGTAATGGGATCATCATCATAACAAAGCAGGATGTTGTTAAGCGTACAAAAACTTTTAGCTGCATATGGATTGCCAAAAATGAACAGGTTAGTAGATTTAAGTACCGCAATCCTATTGAATAGGTTTACAATAATTTTATTCATGTTAAAATTATTCGCAGGATACCTTGGTAGTTCATGAATGGCCATAACCACATGATCATAATTAGTCTGGATAACCTGTAAAAGGCTGTCTGCAAATGCAGCTGATGTAGAATTGTCTACCAGAAAAACATCTGCGTTGTAATTTTTTCTCATCAGTCCGGCAAATTGTGTATTGCGATTTTTTGCATAGTCAATCAGTGCTATATTCTTTTTGGCTCCTTTTAGTTCAGTTGTTTCCGGGTTGAGCGGAAATGAACCTGGATCACCCAGCCTGCCTAAAGTAATTGCTTTTTCTGCTACTTCTTTTTTAATTGCATCACTCTGCTCATTAAGTCTTTGTGTAAGATTTAAAAGTGAAACGGGCTTCCAGTCAGATAACCCATGAGCAAACTTGGCTTCAAGCACCTTTTTTACATGTCCATCAATTTTTTCCCAGCTGAGTCTATTCGAAGCTATTGCATCCTTCACTTTCTGAATGACAGTACCTACTTCACCGGGAAGGCAAAGCATATCATTGCCAGCAATGAGAGATTCAACGCCCGCAGCTCCATCGGGGAACTCAGCTGCAACTCCTTTCATTTCAAGTGCATCAGTAAAAGTCAGTCCATTGAATCCAAGTTCATTTCTCAAAAGACCGGTTACATTTTTTTCAGAAATGGAAGAAGCACGCTTTGGTGTGTTATCGATTGCGGGGATAAACAGATGGCCCACCATTACACTTCCAACACCGGCATCAATAAGTTTTTTAAATGGATATAATTCCAAAGAGTCCAGTTCCGCTCTATTTTTATTGATTACAGGGAGGTCGAGGTGGGAATCTACAGCAACATCTCCATGTCCGGGAAAATGTTTGGCGCTACCCATAATACCTGCATCTTTCATACCCAACATGTACTGGGTGGCCAATTGGGCTACTTTATATTTATTTTCTCCAAAAGATCTGTCATTGATTACGGGGTTATCAGGATTGTTATTGACATCAACTACAGGCGCAAAATTTACCTGAATACCCATTTGTTTGCATTGTTCTGCAACCCATTTGCCGTACCGGTAAACCAATGCACTGTCTCTCAATGCTCCCAACATCATCATTTTGGGTAATGGTGTTACACTATCAACCCTCATGCCCACTCCTGTTTCACCATCAATTGCGATGAGTATAGGGGTTTTGGCAATAGATTGAAAGGCATTGACAAGTGCTGCCTGTTTTACTGCTGGACCTTGAAACAGACAAATGCCCCCAATATTGTATTTCCTGATATCTCTTTCCACAGTGGAATCGTAGTAGCTGATGGTTCTCGTTTTCAGATCAATGGAAGAGAGTCTTACCATGATCAGTTGTGCAATTTTTTCCTCAGGTGAAAGACTTTTCATTACACTATCAACCCAACTGATGCTATTTTGAGCATTTGTTTGAAAAACAATACAAACTAGCATGCAGGAGATTACTGATCTTATCTTGAACATACGCATGGATTTATTAATTTTGTAAGTTATGCATTTTGTCCAAACCCTAACACACTAAAACACAAACATCCGTTCATGGAAAACAGAATTCAGACACTTCCTGCACATCTTGCCAATCAAATTGCCGCGGGTGAGGTAATTCAAAGGCCTGCAAG
The DNA here is from genome assembly GCA_039805815.1 of Bacteroidota bacterium. Taxonomy (GTDB): domain Bacteria; phylum Bacteroidota; class Bacteroidia; order Chitinophagales; family Chitinophagaceae; genus Pollutibacter. The sequence goes on from JBDLTO010000071.1 coordinate 1,907, forward strand.
TGCAGTCAAGGAATTGCTGGAAAACGCCGTGGATGCAGGTGCAACTGCTGTCAGACTCATTATTGAGGATGCAGGAAAGTCTTTGTTGCAGGTAATTGATGATGGTGTTGGGATGAGTGAAACAGATGCACGGAATTGCTTCGGGAGACATGCTACTTCTAAAATCACGGCAGTAGATGATTTATTCAGACTCAATACAATGGGGTTTAGGGGTGAAGCGCTTGCGTCTATTGCAGCTGTAGCTCAGGTAATCCTGAAAACCAGACGTGGGTTTGATGAAATGGGAACTGAACTTGAACTTGAAAACAGTGTCATAACAAGGCAGCAGCCATGTGCTTTTGCGCAGGGCACTTCAGTGGTCATGAAGAACCTCTTTTTTAATGTTCCTGCCCGTAGGAATTTTTTACGGAGCAATGCTGTAGAGTTGCGTCACATCACTGAGGAGTTCATACATATCGCCCTTGCTTTTCCTGAATTGTTTTTCTCCATGACAAACAATGGTCAGGAAGTATTTCATTTGGAGCGTGGTGTATTGAAGCAGCGCATCGTTCAGCTATTCGGAAACAGTCTTACAAGTCAGCTCGTTGCAGTCAAAGAAAAAACAGACTACTTGGACGTGTCTGGATATATCGGTAAACCTGCAACAGCAAAAAAAACAAGAGGTGAACAATATCTTTTTGTCAACAAGCGATATGTCCGGAATCCCTACCTGAGTCATGCCATTGTAAGTGCTTATGAAGAAATGATTCCGCAAGGAAGTTTCCCCTTTTTTGCTTTATTTATTGAACTTGATCCGGCACAGGTTGATGTAAATGTACACCCAACAAAACAGGAGATAAAATTTGTAGATGAGAAGATTGTTTACGCTTTTATCCGATCTGCTATTAGACATGCACTTGCTCAGTTCAGTATAGCACCTTCGATGGATTTCACCCTTGAACCATCCATTCAACAGCTGGAGGCTGTAGCAAAACCATTTACTCCTGAAAACAAATTGGAGGCGGAGGGAAGTGGCATATATAAATCATTCATTCAACGTCACCAGGCTCATCGCATAGGCTCATCCAGCAACCTGAGCAATTGGAAAGATTTTTTTGACTCTTCTCCCAAAGAAAAACAGGTTGTACAGGCTGATATGCCACAAATGAGTAATCAGCTTGAGGCAGAAATGGAGATATGGTCTGGTCGGCCCGGAAATGCTTCTTTGCAATTGTTGTATACAAGTCCGGTCTTTCAGCTACATCAAACTTATATCGTTTTTGAACAGCACCAGGGGATAACTATCCTTCACCAGCAACTTGCTCACCAGCAGGTGCTTTTTGAGAAATTCAAATCAGTTTGGCAGGGTAAGGGCATGGCAATTCAACAGAGCCTGTTTCCGCAAGTCATTAATTTATCTCCCATAGATGCTCAGGTTATCAATTCAATTTTGCCTGATTTACTTCATATGGGTTATCAACTTGAACCCTTTGGAAGCAATACTTTCTTATTACAGGGTGCACCCGCAGATCATCCTACAGACAATGACCAACAGGTGCTTGAAATGATTCTGGAAGACGTAAAGGATTCAGCCTCAATGCTGCATCAGCAATACAGAGAAAGAATGTCACGGGCTATGGCAAGAAAACATGCTGTGAAATCAGGAGCCAGACTTGCTGAAGAGACGATGAGAGATATCGTAGAGAGACTTTCCCTTTGTCAGCAATCAGCCATACATTTTGATGGTAAGCCTATTTTTATTGAGGTCAAAAAAGATTTCCTGATTGATAGTTTTGGTATTTAAAGTGTTTCAAGCAGTGATTCCATTTTTTTTCTGATTACAGCAGTTGGGGTGTTGTGGTTGTTAACCATGATCGAAAAAGTAAGCCACTTTCCTTTTTTTGATTTAACATAACCACTTAAACATATAACACCTCCAAGGGTTCCTGTTTTAGCAATGATAAAATCATCAGCTCTTTCTTTATAGAAACTCAATGTACCCACCCCCTCAGAAGGGAATATTTTTTTTATTCTGTCCCATGGTTGTTCAGCCTTCAATTTATTCAGAATAAAAATGAGGCTTTCAGGTGTAAGCTGATTATACCTGCTGAGTCCGCTGCCGTCAACCCAATTAATAGGTTGAGGCATCAGGTTAAAATCTTGTTTGATAATGTTACTTATGATTGCATCTTCATCCATTGATTTTAGCTTTTGCTGACTCACCATCATCAGCAGCATATCAGCGTAAAAATTATCACTGCGATGCATCATTTTTTGCAAAACGGAATCTGTCAATCTCGAATAAATTGTATCAGCTGCCCTGCCGGATGCAGCTTTGACCAAAGACTGGTCCGCTACCCATATGGTTTTATTCAAGGTATCTTTTAATACGCTTAATCCGGTTTCCATGCCATTAGTAATGAACGGCACCTTTGATGAAGCCATAGACTCTTTACCCTCTTTTAAGATAAAGGCGTTCTGGTGCTGATTTCTGGAAACATCAAAACGGTCGCCAGGCTTGGCAAAATCAACCCGTCCATCTACTTCCGGAACTGAATAAACAAATAAATCAACTGTATCTCCGGGAAATGACGGGTTTTCTTTTTTGGATTTTTCCTGAAACCATTGAATTACATTACCATAAACGGGGAAACAACTTCTTTCAGTCATATATGCCTCACTGAAGTCATCCCAGCTCCAGCCAGAACCAAGCGCATTGGATTTCCAGACGCTTGTATTCAGGTAAACAGGTTTTGAAAGGCTGCGCAGTTTATCAAAAAGTGGCTGTTCTGCAAATTCAGGATGCAGGAAGCTGGGGTCTCCCGTTGGGGTAAGCAACACGGCAGTATCCAGTTCTGTAATGATTCCTGCAGGTAATTTTTCGGGTAAATACTTCATGGCAGCATAACAACTCAGAATTTTTGTATTGCTGGCAGGCGTAAACCTTTTTGCTGATTGAAATTTGTACAGGTATCTTTCTTGATCGGGGTCTTGCACCGCAATACCAATGTGCGCAGCCTGCATTGCTGGATCCTTTATAAATAAGGAGTTAACTGTTTTACCTATGCGGTATTGTGTTGAACAAGAACTTAAAAGCAGTAATCCGAAGCCTACAGTCAAACTTCTCATAATTCATTTTTTATATCATTAATTTCTTTCCTGGATCCTCAGCCACCGCTCAGGAATTTCATTTTCGCCTGCCTGCTGGAAGTCGCTGTAAGAACATGGGACATAGCGACCATCAGGCATGAGCATCCACCATCTGCCTGTTTTTTTACTTTTAATAAAGGTAGTTTCAACCTGGGCAAAAGCAATGTGGCATGCAATAAACATATCTTTGTTGTCTAAGGATGCTTCATTTCTCCCAAACTGTATTCCATCTATATAATACCAGATCATTTGGGCAACCTGTGTGGCAAGTAAACCAGATTCATCAGTCTGCTGATTGTATCCAAAAATACCCGCAATTTTGAGTTGCTGACTCATTCCTGCATGGCGCATGAGTGAGCAAGCTTCTTCACCATTGAATCCATTTGGACTTACACTTCCCGGGAAAACAGCAGCGTTAAGTGATGCAAGGTCAAAGCTCAGCAGTTCAGTGCTGCGCAATACTGGTTCCATCTCCTCAATATTTTCTTTAACCCTGCCCACCCTGTAACAATCAAACCGAAGCTGATCCATGGTTTCCAGCATTTTGGGATGAACAAAATAACTTTGAAAGCCAATATGGTTGTAATGTCTGATATGGTTAGGGTCGCCGGTTAGCATTTCCATTAAAAAATTTTTAGATTTGACCGGATTATCAATAGATAAATCTATGAATGCATCAATACCAGTAACCTCAACTTGTCTACCGGTTTGCCTGAAGACTTCATAAAGTGCCAAAGTCATATCCTGGGCGCCCCCAAGTAACAGAAAATATTTGCCAGCCTTGTTTACTTCACTAGCCACTGTTCGAATTGCGGCATAAGTATCTGTTACATTTGCACCGGTTTTGATATGACCAATGTCTGCAATCCGAATACTTTTATGCCAGTAAAAAAGCGAATAAAACGCTTTTCTGATCTTATTGGTACCGGCTTTCATATCACCTATGATACCATCTCCCCGCATCTCATCACAACTGGCAATAACGAGATCTGCCTCAGACAAATCCGGCCATTCGTCTTCAAATAGAATTAGAGACCGGCCCATTTGGCCTTCCTTCAAATCGGCATCTTCTGTAACCCGCGCCAGATTTACCGGCTCCAAAAAATCTGCTAAATGCTGAATCTGCATGTATCAAAATTTAAACAAACCTACTGTAAACTGATGATAATGCTGGTGCTTTTACAAAAAAATGGTTGATTGATATCCTATGCTTATCCTCCCTGATTTGTTATCTTCGCAATATGGAAGAACTACTCCGGCAAATAAACAATTACACTGAAGAGATTAATGTCTTCACTGCAAATGATGCGGAATCCCTTGAGCAATTCAGAATAAGATTTCTTGGTGTCAAAGGTCTTGTAAAAGCCATTGCGGGGGAAATGAAGCAGGTGCCGCCAGAAGAGAAAAAATCTTTCGGGCAAATCCTCAATGCATTCAAGAGCCTTGCTGAAGAAAAATACAATTCTGAAAAGCTTCGTATTGATGCTATATCTGGTGAATCAGCAGATATGCCTGATATATCGCTGCCCGGCATTCCTTTGCCGTCTGGCAGCAGACATCCTGTAACGCTCATGCGGAATAGGATTGTAGACATTTTTCAGCGTCTGTCATTCACTGTTGCAGAAGGACCAGAGATAGAAGACGACTGGCACAATTTTACTGCACTGAATCTTGACGAAAATCATCCTGCACGTGATATGCAGGACACCTTTTACCTTTCTACTGATCCCGCAATTTTGTTGCGCACACATACAAGCAATGTTCAAATCAGAGAAATGGAAAGGCAAAAGCCTCCCATCAGGATTATTTGTCCGGGTAGGGTATACCGCAATGAAACCATAAGTGCCAGGTCACATTGTTTCTTTCACCAGGTAGAGGGACTTTACATTGATGAAAATGTTTCTTTTGCAGACCTTAAACAAACACTTTACTTTTTTGTGAAGGAAATGTTTGGTAATGATGTCAGCATTCGGTTCAGGCCAAGTTATTTCCCATTCACAGAGCCCAGTGCTGAAATGGATATCAGTTGTCTGCTCTGTAAAGGTGATGGTTGTGCAGTTTGCAAGAGAACTGGATGGCTTGAGATTTTGGGTTGTGGTATGGTTCATCCCAATGTGCTTCAAAACTGTGGCATTGACCCGGAGAAATACACTGGATTTGCATTTGGAATGGGTGTTGAAAGGCCAGCACTGCTGAAATATGGTATCACAGACATCCGTTTGTTCAGTGAAAATGATGTACGTTTTCTGGAACAGTTTTCAGGCGTTTAATACATGAAAAATTTCATCACAGGTGCTTCCGGATTACTTGGTTCCTACCTCATTAAGCAACTGATAAGGGAAGGACAGCAGGTTGTGGCGCTCTATCGTAATGGTAAAGGAGACCTTACCAATGAAGAGGCCAACAAAGTAGAATGGGTAAAGGGTGATATTTTTGATATTTGTCTTTTGCAGGAAGTCATGCATCAGTGTAGCAGAGTATACCATTGTGCCGGTCTGGTTTCATTCAGTCCAGGCAGGGCAGCTGATCTGATGAAGATCAATGTGGAGGGTACGGCTAATGTTGTAAATGCAGCACTTGAAACGGGTATTGAAAAACTTGTTCATGTAAGTTCTGTTGCTGCTCTTGGGCGCAAACGGAATAATCAGGTGGTTACAGAAAACATGCGTTGGGAAGATCAGTCTAACCCCTCAGTTTACGGTAAAACAAAATACCTCGCTGAACTGGAAGTTTGGCGGGCTGTTGCTGAAGGATTGAATGCAGTCATCGTAAATCCTGTTATCATATTGGGTAAGGGAAATTGGGAAAAAGGTTCATCAGCAACTTTCAGAAATGCATATAATGAGTTCCCTTGGTATACAGAAGGTGTCAGTGGATTTGTTGATGCATACGATGTGGCAAATGCAATGGTAAAGTTAATGGAGAGTGAGATTGTTGCTGAAAGGTTCATTCTTTCTGCAGAAAATCGTACATACCGCGATTTGTTTACAACCATGGCTAATGGTCTTGGCAAGAGGCCTCCTTACAGAAAAGTAGAACCTTGGATGGCGTCAATAGTATGGCGGATTGAGCGTGTAAAGGGAATGCTTACCGGAAAGGAACCCCTCTTAACCAAAGAGACTGCTGAAACGGCACAACAAAAAGTGCATTTTGATAACAGTAAAATTCTGAAGGCACTAGCGGGTTTTACATTCAGGCCACTGGATGAAACAATTTATGACGCATGTCAATATTATTTGCAACTTGACTCTGCCAATAAAATCAGGAAGTAAAAATCAATGCTATAAAATTTAGTCTTCCTTTAAGCGCTTCAGCATCGCCCACATCTCAGGAATTCTTTTGATCCAGACCATTTCTCTTTTTCTGGTTATCGCCTCATCTACGGGATATCCAAAATAAACTTTACCACCCTCAAGGCTTGAGGCTACACCACTCTGGGCCATTACAACAGCATTGGCACCAATGGTAAGCGTCTTACTCACCCCAACCTGTCCCCAAAGAATTACTCCATCTTCAATTACTGTAGCACCACCAATGGCAACTTGCGCAGCGAACAAGCAATTTTTTCCTACAACAACGTCATGTCCTATATGCACCATGTTGTCAAGCTTAGTACCCTCTCCAATAATCGTGTCATGTGTTACCCCCCGGTCAATTGTACAACCTGCTCCAACTTCCACATCATTCATCAGTAATACCCTTCCGCAACTGTTCATTCTTCTGTACCAAATATCTCTGTTCTTCTTGCCATTGTAATAAAATGCATCACCACCAATCACTGATCCAGATTGAATAACTACACGATCCCCGATGATGCAGTTATCCATGATCGTAACATTGGGTTGAATAATACAATCATTACCAATCACAACATCATGACCTATAAATACATTTGGTGCAATGTAACTGCTTTTTCCAATAACAGCTGTGGAGGATACTGATTTTTCTGCAGGAATGAATGGCCTGAAATGGTTTACAATTTTCAAATATGCTTCGAATGGTTCATCAACCAAAAGCAATGATTTATGGGGAGGGAAATCAGTAAGCTGGTTGATGATGATAAAAGATGCATCAGAATCAATACATTGTTTGTAATATTTTGGATGGTCTACAAATACCAGATCTCCTGTTTCTACTCGGTGGATTTCATTGATTCCAAGCGCTGATGCTTTTGAATCTCCATGCACTGTAGCATTTATAAGTTGTGCAATCCATTCAATGGAAACAGGTGCAGAAAATTTCATAACAGTAATTTTTACAAAGATAACAATGACTTTTGCAGTAACTTTTATTTGTTGTAATTTTTAAAAACCAGTATTGGCATCCATAATTCACATGCAATATTTTTTTTGTGAATAAAATAATCAGTATAAAATTTTATTCTCATGAAATATATTTTTAATATTGTGTAGGGAATTTATTCCCGTACTTATTAACCCATCTATATATCGGCGCCCGGATACATCCGGGCGCTGTTTTTTTTTGTTACATTGCATTAAATAAGATTGCTATGCTCAAATCCATGACAGGTTATGGCAGGTCAGAACAGGCATTTCAGGAAAAAGTTTTTGTAGTTGAATTGCGTTCACTCAATGGAAAGCAATTTGATTTGTTGCTCAAGTTACCACCACAACTCAAACCGTATGAGTTCGAGATCAGGAACCAATTGGCAGAATCCATTGTGAGGGGAAGTGTTGAATGCAACATCACTATCAAGCAGAATGGGGCTTCCAGGCCTTCATCCATCAACCTTGATCTTGCATCTGCTTATTACAAACAACTGAA
>JBDLTO010000072.1:0-2700 GCA_039805815.1 Bacteroidota bacterium
CTGGTCCTGGCAATAGCATTTCGGGATACCGCAGCCTGTCTACCCCCCAAACAGGCGTGCAACAGGAGCAAATTTTTGAAAGCAAAGGAAATATCAATGACATGTTTTTTGCTGCAAGTGCCAACTACTTGGACAAACTTTTTCTAGGTGGAACCATTGTATTCAGCAAAATCAGGTTTGAACGAACAGCTACTTTCAAAGAAACCGATGGAACGAAAAAAATAAATAATTTCAACTATTTCGAAACAACAGACTTTCTAACTAGCGAAGGACTGGGTATTGGGTTGAAACTTGGATTAATTTTCAAACCTGTTGACAGAGTAAGGATAGGGATGGCTTTTCACACCCCTACTTTATACAACATGGACGACCGTTACAGCTCTTCAATATCTACAGACCTTGAAGGATATCAAGGTGGCGGCGTAAAAACCCAAAGTTCCCTTGACTTCAATAATGGTGAACTCGGGCAGTACCAATATAACTTTACCACGCCTACCCGATTGATGGCAGGTATCTCCTATGTTTTGAATGAAGTGGAAGATGTGCAGCAGCAAAGAGGTTTTTTAAGTGCTGATGTAGAATTCATAGATTACGGTAATGCAAAATTCGAAGAACCAGGTTCCGTGAACAATGGCAATCAGGGAAGCAGCTACCTCCAACAAGTTAATGCAGCAATTACGGATCAATTTAGATCTGCCGTAAATATCCGGTTGGGTGGAGAGCTGAAATTCAATACATTCATGACCAGGCTTGGCTTCAATTACTTGAACAACGCATACGAACTCACCGATCTCAAAGCCCAGCAAATGAGCCTGAGTGGTGGATTAGGATATAGAAACATGGGGTTTTTTGCAGATCTGACTTATATCCATCAATTAAAAAAGGATGCAACATTCCCATATCGGCTGGATAATGGTTTCTATGCTCCTGGCGTAATTAAAGGTGCAGGTAATATCTTAGCACTCACCCTCGGATTTAAGTTCTAAAATTCTTTGAATTGGGGAAAACAAGATTAATTTTGTTTATATATTGTCCTGTTTTACAATAAGTTAATGCAACAATCAGACATTTAAATTTCACGAAAATCATTAACTTGCCACCATGGCCATTTTAAAATTCCGAGTTTTCTTTGAGGAGGATGACACAATATACCGTGATGTAGCAATACGTCATGATCAGTCCTTTTTTGAACTGCACCAGGCTATCCTAGCAGCGTACGAATTTGACAGTATCCACCAGGCAACTTTCTACAGGAGTAACGACAGCTGGCAGCGAGGAAGATCTATCAGCTTGGAAAAATATCCAGACGTACAGTATAAAGTTGATCCGCTGGATATGTTTGATACAACTATCAGTTCTGAAATCAATGTTACAGAACAAAAATTTATTTATGTCTACGACTTCAATAAGAACTGGACATTCCAACTGCAGCTGATCAGTGTTTCGAAAGAAGAAAACCCCAAAATAACCTACCCTTCTATAACAAGAAAGGAAGGAATTGGTCCAAGCCAATATGGCATTAAAAGTATTCTCGGTGACCGTTTTGCTGATGTTGAAGAAAAATACGATTTATCTTCTCTTGGGGATGGATTTTCAGATGAAGGTGAAGCAGGAGAAAATTCAGAAGACACGGAGGACAATACAGATACGTCAGAGGATGACACCTCATTTTAGTTTTGTTACCAATGCCGGAGAAAGAATGCATCATTGTTGCCGGACCAACCGCCATTGGTAAAACATCCTTTGCGATTTCCCTGGCTGAAAAGTTTAAGACAGCCATCATCTCAGCAGATTCCAGACAATGCTATCGGGAGCTTGACATTGGCGTAGCCAGGCCCTCAGCAACAGAGTTAGCCCGAGTTCAGCATTATTTTGTTGCAAAGCACAGTATTACATCAAATATCAACGCTGCTTCATTTGCCCGTGAAGCTGAACTTTATCTGGATGAATTATTCGCGTCACACAACAAAGTAATCTTGTGTGGTGGAACAGGATTATATATCAGGGCACTTGTAGAAGGTCTGGATGAGATTCCTGAGATTCCTGCTTCGGTGAGGGCTGAAGTTATTGCATTGTTTGAGTCAAAGGGTTTGCAAGGAATTCAACAAGCTTTGGATGAAATAGACTCCAGTTTTAAATTAAAAAATGACTTTAATAACCCCAATAGGGTTATGCGGGCACTGGAAGTATCGTTGCATACGGGAATGCCGATAGCACAGTTTCAAGTTGGCGAAACCAGACAGAAAGCCTGGAAAGAAAAAGGATATAATTTCAGGTATTGTATAATGGAAATGCCAAGAGAAACATTGTACAGCCGGATTAACCAGCGTGTTGATCAAATGATTGCAGACGGGTTAGAGGAAGAAGTTCGCGGATTAATTGATTACAAAAATTTACCCGCCTTGAAAACAGTGGGGTATCAGGAATTCTTTAACTGTTTTGACGGCTTACAAACAAGGGAGGAGGCCATAGCAAAAATCAAACAGCATACCCGAAACTATGCAAAACGTCAGGTCACCTGGTTTAATAAGGTAAAATCCAACCAGACTGTGGACTCGCTTTTTATACCCTAAACTATGCCGTTGTTAACCCCAGCTTCTCCCCTTCTTCTATCATCAACCCATATGCCGCATCATAATTATTGGCGATTAGTCCATCTAGAATTGCTTCCCGGATAGCCATTTTGATGATCCCTACCTC
>JBDLTO010000073.1:0-5792 GCA_039805815.1 Bacteroidota bacterium
TGCATTGTAGTTAAGATTTCAGTAAACAATAACCGAAGAGGCAGCCCTGATGGGCTGCCTCTTCGCATTAAATACACGAGCATTTACCATAATAAGCAATGGAAATAGTTTATTGTGTATCTACCAGTGGAATTTCATATTCAGCTCCCGGAGGGACATTGAATCGTCTTTCATTTATTTTAACCAGGGTTTTTTGATTACAAAATATTATCAATTTTCCATCAACAATTCTCACACTTGCTGATCCATTTGGCGTACTGCTTATTATTGAATAACCTTCGTAGCGAATTTCTGTTCCTTGCCCCAGGTAAAGTTCTGATAAGTTTCCATTTGTTAAATGGACTAACCCAAAAGTACCTTTGAATAACCAGTTATCATGTTGATTTGATTTTGCTGGTTCTGTTGACTGAAATATCAATTGTTCCAGGTTGTTTTTATTTTGGACATGTAATGCGGTAAAAGTAGATGATGTATTCGTTTTGATTCGCTCAACTTGAAATACAGTGTGGTTGTTTTTCCCAGTAAACGGTTCATAAATTGCAATAAATGGTCTGCTTTTAGCTTCACCCAGTTGATGGCTTACCAAAGTTGGAGTTGGTAAATTTCTGAATTGAGGAGCAACGGTTTTGGATGGTGGAGCCATCCCTTTATAAAAAATTCTTTTTTCCTCTCCAGCATAGATTGCACGCATGTATCTGTATACTGTATCGTTTTCACTATCCTCAATGCGAAATAATGCTGTCAGGTTTTTGTTGTATTCACCCGTAGACTGCACATTTTTGATAAACCTGAGTCCGGGTGGATCAAATGGCTTCTTCGCCTGCGGAAGTGAATCTACCTTTAATGGGATTACTTTATTTTCAGAATCCAAGAGTTGTAAATCCTGACCAATATTGTGATATACATAGCTGTTATTCAGCGGGTGATCAGACCGGTAAAGGTCGAGATAATACCCAGTGTTGGCCGATGTTCTGATGATTGCAAGCGTCCTTTCCTGATTCGCATTGGATGCTAAATCTTTGTACTGGCTGGTTGTAAAAGAGAAAGATGGTGATACCGCAGTCAGTTCCGCTGCTGGTTCCATGGCAGTCAATTTTATTTCACCGATTTTCTTTGCACCGCCTCCACCTTTAAATACTGTAGCAGGACCTGAAATACCTCCAGCGATAACAGTGTTGTGCGCGCCCCATTGTGCATAATAATTGACATGCATCGGATCTTCGTAGGTGAGGCCATTTCCAGGATCAGGAGCCATTACTGATCCGGATCCAAAAAGTTCAACAGACATACCATTGGCATGATTATGGTTGTAGGTTGCACCCTGAACAACATACATCAGGGCTGATTTTGCTTCTGAGCCATTACGTTGAAAATATGCTTTTGCAAAATCAAGCTGACCACTCCTTGGCCAAGTATATTCAGGGTTATTTTTATCTCTGGGAAGCTGGGGTAAATAGCATAACAAACCCAGGTAGTCTGCCTCCTCTCGTTTATACCCTTTCTCAGCTTTGAGTTTTTCCATTGCAACAGTTAGTTGAGGCAATACTGGATGCTGATAGTTGCTGGCCATGAGCAATCCGATTTCAAGGCAAAGCGGACTTTGTGTAGCTGGTCCTGTATCACCAAACGTAGGAGCCTGCAAGTTTGGGAAAGAATATTTCATCATCACATAAGAAGCATCCAACAGCGCAGGATAGTCTTTGAATATTGGAATTCCATTTTTTTCCAGGGCAAGGGAAGCAGTTAGCAAACTGCTTACTGGAAAGTTATGATAGCCTCCAGGCTCTTTCCAGTGACCGTCTGGAGTCAGCCATTCTTTTACCACCGAAGGCATACTGAGGTGACCGCATCCGCCATTGATCGTATCCCTTGTTGTAACGAAACTCAGGTAATAGTCCTTTTTTGTCTTGTCTTCCAGCGCCATGGCTGAAAAGACAAGTGCAGGTGTTTGTGCTGCAAACCAATTGTTATTCCAGAATCCTCTGAAAGTCATGGTGTGTGCAATTTTATCAAAGACAGTCTCATACCATTTTGTCTCGTAATTGTTTTTCCTCAGGTAATCATAGAGAAAATCATAGATGAGCGGCATAGCTTCGTAGCTGCCGTCTCCTAGTGTTTGAATAGACAGGAAACCTGTTCTACATGGACCTTGTATTGGATTTTGATGGTAGGCTCCTCTTGCCCACTGTGAAAGGATATCTGCGGAAAATCTTGCATAGCTTGTATCTCCACTTAGCCAATAAATAATTGCCGCATCGAGTGCCAGTGCGTTTATTTTTTCATTGATGTTGTCAACAAATGTTTGGGGATCAGCCCATTCCTTTCTGCCATCAGGGGAATTGACCTGTAGCAACATTTTCATAGATGTGTCATAAGGTACAAGCTCTTCAATGGTGGGCTGTCTGTAGGTATATCCATCTTTGCTGATGGGCTGACGTTTATGCGGTGCAACCCTCACTGTAGGGTAGGGCGCATCACCAGCATAGGAAATGAGTTGTGTTCCATCAGCATCAGAAATGAAGTCAGTGTACCGCTTGCCCGGAATCCTGTTCATCAGGTATCTGCTCAGAATCCATTCGGGGTCTTTTTTATGTCTCGTAACATATGTATTGAGACGGCTTTTCATGCCACTAAATTTTTTAGCAGCCCAATCCTGATTGCGAATCTTTTCAAGGATTGCTTTTCTGTCTTCCTGATTCACCAGAATATGGGGGTGTTCAGCATTGGATTGCATGGCTAGTGCGGGACTTATCCCTATGCAGAAACAAAGGATTATCGTGTAAAAATTCAGGGAAAGGCATTTGAAATTATTTATTTCCATTGGGTACTGCGTTTTGAGGTTTCATTTTTTCTGATGTCATGTGATAGTGTAGCTGTCTGACTTCCCCCTTTCTATTCACAAAATAAAGCCTTGAGGGAGAAAGTGTATCAGCATGTCCATCTGCCCAGAAGGCATAAAAATCTTTGTTTGCATGCAATGGCCTTCTGGCATAACTGTGATTAAACTGACTTTTAGTGGTAAGTGATTTTGTCTTCTGCCAGGTTTCACCAGAATCCCTACTTTCCCACAATACCATTTCTCCGCCAGTCCCCCAATGTTGTGGACCCGGTTCTGTAGGTCCGATAATGGTCCACTTTTCTTTTTCTATATAAAGTGAACCCATGTCATAATTGTGAGTAGACTCCGTCACTTTTGTCTCGTGCCAGCTGCCATTTTTTCTTTTCCAAATAATCCATTCGCGAGGGTTCCCTACGGGGCCTGGTCTATGGTCATTTGAAATGAGCGCCAAAATAACGGGTTGGCCATTTTCGTCGATGTTGATGTCCTGCAAGTAAACGAGTTGCTTCGTCAGTTGATAATCATGGACCAATGAGGCATTTGCAACTTTATCCAATGGGATTGGCAATGTTTGGTTATCAATATTCTGCCAGGTTTTCCCCATGTCAGCTGTTTGTATCAAGTACATGTTGGTGCGTTTGTCTACATTTCCCCCGGGATGATAGTTGAACACCGTATATACTTTTGAATTATGAGCAACTGAAATCTGATAATGTCCACCGAATCCTACAATTTTTTGGGCATCAGTCCATTCAAGTCCATCCTGGCTGGCAGACCAATAAAGTTCCCTGCCATTGGTATAACGGGTAAACAGATGCATGAAGCCTCTTCCAGGGATAAACCATGGTTGGGGATAGGTGATATCGTCTTCAAGAATTTTTTCAAATCCGTCTATATGGTAAGGTTCGGTGCTTTTGAAAATGAATCCTGGTCTGCTGGTATTTCGCCCGCTTACAAATACCCAAATAAACCCCTTTTCATCAATCGACAATGACGGATTGTCGTGTGGATCATTAACTCCCTTTTTTTCCAAAACAATGATTGGTTTAGTTACTGTACCATTCCGATGATCATAATAGGATATCATGATTTGGAGGGTCTTGCTATCAGCAGTAGAGGCTCCACCATATACGAAGTATGTTTTTCTAACCTTTTTGTTGTAAATGGCGGTGGGTACATGGTTTGCCGTATATGTTCCCAACCCTCCTGAATATTTATCGCCATAGGTTGAAAACTGTCCCAATGTGAACCAAATTCCTCTATATCCGTCGGTTACCTGCTGCCCCAATAGGATAAGAGGAGAAAAGACCAGTTTGAAAAAAAACAAAACAAAAAAACGGCTTATTGGCCCCATGTTGAAAGTGGTTGTTTCTTAAACTTTTTGGATTTTTTAGTTGAGCCGGGTAGCAGGTAAACGTTGGTGAATGCGCTTGTATTTTCAGGTAGTGTCAATTCAAAGCCTACCAGGGTGGTGCCTGGATTGGGGGCGTCGTAACTGTTGGGTCCGATAGTGCTCCATGTTTTCATCCTGATTTCCCCTTTCGGAGCATTGACTAACAGTTTCAGTTTTTTTCCACCTTTTTCGAGTGTGATTTCATCATTACCTGTGATATTAGCAACAGCTGGGGTTAGCATAGTCCATCTTATTTTGGTTTCTTTTGCTCCTGTTGCATATTCATCCCGCACCAATATCTGATTTTGATCGAGGATAGATATTCCTCTTTTTGCATCCATCAATTGTCCAGCATAAACAGTTTGCAGATCATAAACTGTATACATCTTGTCAGTAGCATTACCTGAATTGACGATGGAGCCTTGTCCTGTAACAACCTGAAACTGGCTATCTACGCTCAATGTATTGTGTGTGAAATTATTTAAACGGAATACATTCCATCTTTCGGAATCTTGTGTTCTGCCCCAAAGTTTTACGCCTTTTGATTCAAGTGATTCGTAATCCTGCATCCCAAAGTCCATGGCCCATCTCACGCCCATGGCATCCATCACAAATGAACCGATATCCATGTGTGCATGGTTGATAGATGCTGAGCCCCCTTTCGATGCCACATAAATGGCATTGGAATCCGTCCATGATGTTCGCATCATGCTGATTGGGTTTTTGCCGTTTCCTGTCCAGGTTAGTGTTTTTGGCGCAACTATATCCTTGGGAGTAAACTTGCCTTTCCAAAGCATTATAGCTGGCAGTAACCTGTCTTTTACCAGTCTTTCAGCATTGGTAGAAATCAAGTAATTTTTTTCAACCCAAAGCAGGCTGGGGTCCATGGTTTTGTTGGCGAGCCAGAACATGGCAGGATGAAATCCTCCTGTACTTCCGGCATCAGAGTAGTTGAAGGGCTTGCCTGTTGGTCCTGTCATGTTTTCCATAAATCCTCCTGTTTTGAGGAATCCGGGAACCTGGTTCAAATCAAAATCTGTTCCGTAAAGTTTTTCTAAGGCACTTAGGAACATTACATTAAAGCTGGTACCATATCCCCAGTAACCATAGCCTTCAGGATAGATGCCATCTGGACCATAATCCTTCATCGGAAGGGTAATGGATTGTATAGCCCTTTCAATGACTTGTGATGCAAGTGCCGGTTGGTCTTCAAATATGGCCATGGCACCGTAAGTCATTCCTGCATTGCAGACCTGATTCCAGTTGTGTTCTGCTTTCAGCCAGCTGTTGTATTTTGCATCAAGGGACGGTTCAAGTCCTTTTTTGAGTATGGCTTCTTTAATTTTAATCTTGGATTCAATTGATAATTGGGGATAAAGCCAGTCATACCCAATAGCTACAGCCATAGTCATTTCTGCAACATCGAGGAAATGGGAAGGATTCCAATCGCTGAAGGCTGAAATAGCCAACAATTCCTTTTCTGCCCGATTAAAATAACGGTCATCTTTTGTGGTTCTCCACGCATAGCAGAGCATGAAAAGGCGCCTTAAGGCTTCCCTG
>JBDLTO010000074.1:0-8527 GCA_039805815.1 Bacteroidota bacterium
ATATTCGCAGACCGTAAAGGGTTTATTCAATTTTTTAAAGCGGAACAATGGAGTCGACTAACCTTAACAGGGACAAAAGAGGGAGGCGTAAGGGTAATACAGAGTTTAATGCCCTTGCTTATGGTAAGATTCCGCCACAGTCGCGTGAACTGGAGGAAGCGGTACTGGGCGCAGTTATGTTGGAGCGTGCTGCATTTGATACTGTGATTAATATCCTCAAGCCAGAATGTTTTTATGTTGAGGCACACCAGCATATTTTCAGAGCAATCGTACAATTGAATACAGATAGTAAGCCTATTGATTTGCTGACAGTTGTGGAAGAACTGAAAGGGATGGAAATGCTGGAAGCTGTTGGAGGTCCCTACTACATATCGAAATTAACCAATGCTGTTGTTTCCGCTGCCAATGTTGAAGCGCATTCCCGAATTGTTCAGGAGAAGTTTATACAGCGCGAGCTTATTCGCATCAGCAGTGAGATCATCACGGAAGCATATGATGACTCTACCGATGTATTTGAGCTGTTGGATAGTGCAGAGCAAAAACTTTTTGAGATTGCCAATGACCAGCTAAAAAAAGAATTTGATACGCTGGAAAAGAGTGTGATGGAAACACTGAATCGCATCGATGAAATGCGTGCCCGTAATGAAGATATCACGGGTGTACCTTCAGGCTTTCCAACACTGGATAAAACCACCTACGGCTGGCAGAAGTCTGATCTGATCATCCTGGCAGCTCGTCCTTCAGTGGGTAAAACGGCTTTTGCACTTAACCTTGCCCGTAATGCAGCCATGCATCCAACCAAGCCGACGCCTGTTGCAGTTTTCAGCTTAGAGATGAGCTCGAGTCAACTTGTTCAGCGGATTCTTTCTGCTGAAAGTGAGATCTGGCTTGAGAAGATTTCAAGAGGGCGCATGGAAGACCATGAGATGAAGCAGCTCTACAAGAAAGGAATTGAACCACTTGCCAATGCCAAAATGTTCATCGATGACTCTGCGGCACTCAATATCTTTGAATTGCGGGCTAAGTGCCGACGGTTGAAAAGTATTCACAATGTTGGACTGATAATCATAGATTACCTTCAGCTTATGAGTGGTTCAAGTGATAACAGAAACTCCAACAGGGAGCAGGAGATCAGCACGATTTCCCGAAACCTGAAACAGCTGGCCAAAGAGTTACAGGTGCCGATCATTGCCTTGAGTCAGCTGAGTCGTGAAGTTGAAAAAAGAAAGGACTCGCAGAAAGTACCTCAGTTGTCTGATTTGCGTGAATCGGGTGCAATTGAACAGGATGCTGACATGGTGATGTTTCTTTACAGGCCAGATTATTATGATATTACCACCAATGACATGGGTGAAGATACAAAGGGGGATGTTTATGTGAAGATTGCCAAGCACAGAAATGGTTCTCTGGAGAATATCAAACTGAAAGCAAAACTTTATATTCAGAAATTCGAAGAACATGAAAGCCTTGATCCATTCGGAAGGCCAGGTGAGGGTGGATTCCCGGATGGTGGAAGCTGGAAGCCGGTAAGTGATGATGGTGGCGCTAAGCTTTATATCCAGAAAGGTAGCAGGATGAACGATGGTACATCCCAGGATATGGAAGACACACCATTTTAAAATCAGTTAGCGTTTTGCCATGAGTGAACTGCCTTTGTTTTTTTATGCCGGTTTGCAGGCTGGATCAAGAGAAATACAACTTGATGAGGAAACACGCAGGCATGTGGTTACCGTGTTGCGCATGCAGCCTGGTGAGGAAATTGAACTGACAGATGGGCAAGGAAATTCTTGTAATGCCCTTATTTCTCTGGCGGATAAGAAAAAATTATTGGTTGCGCCTCAAGTACTCATTAAGCACGCGCCAGCTCAGAGAACCCTTTGGCTTGGCGTTTCACTTTTAAAAAATGCATCGAGATTTGAGTGGATGCTTGAAAAAATTACAGAAATAGGTATTACGCATATAATCCCTCTGCTAACAGAACGCACGGCCAGGCAGCATTTTCGTCAGGATCGGATGCAGCAGATCGTTGTCAGTGCCTGTTTGCAATCAAGGCAGTATCATTTTCCCCATCTTCTTTCTCCATCTTCCCTTGATCAGTTCATGCAATCAGCATTGCCCACTTCAAAGTACATTGCGCATTGTATGCATGGTGAGAAGTCCTTGTTACCCGGTACAGATCAGGATGCGGTATTGCTGATTGGTCCGGAAGGTGATTTTACGGCAACTGAATTGAATCAGGCGATTGAAGCAGGTTTCAGGCCTGTATCACTGGGGCCATCTAGGCTGCGTACGGAAACAGCAGGTATAGCTGGTGCAGTTTTACTTCGCGGAAATTTCCTTTAATTAGTCTTTTTGTACCATTGGCTCGTGCAGTTTAACGGGTTTTGACTTTTTCCTGAGCCGCATGTTGAGCATTTCCACACCAAATGAAAAGGCCATCGCAAAATAGATATATCCTTTATCGATATGACTGCCGTGTACAGGTTGCAATCCTTCAAAGAAAAGGCTAAAGCCGATCATGAGTAAAAACGCCAATGCCAGCATTTTCAATGTTGGATGGCGGTGTATGAAACCGGAAATTTTTTCTGAGAAGAAAAACATGATAACCATGGCAATGACTACAGCAATAATCATGATTTCTACATGATTGGCCATTCCAACAGCTGTAATGATGCTGTCGAACGAAAAAATCATGTCTACTAGGATGATTTGAGCCATGATACTAAAGAATGATGCCTGTTGCTTAGTGCCATCTTGATCATGACCTCCGTCACCCTCAAGTTTTCCGTGTATTTCTTTAACCGTTTTATACAAAAGGAATAAACCTCCTGCAAACAGGATCAGGTTCCGTAAATTAAATGCATAATGTGTCCCTCTCAGATCTATCCCAAACAGTTCTTTATTGCCATTTTCCACAAGCCAGCCCAATGCCATCAACAATAAAACCCGTGTGGTGATGCCTAGGAACATCCATAACCTCCGGGAGAGCAGTTTTTGTTCTTCTTTTAGTCTGCCCATCAGTATGGAAACAAAAATTACATTATCGATTCCAAGCACAATTTCAAGCAGGGCCAATGTAATCAGACTAATGAGTGAGTCTAAAGTTAATAATTCAGTCATTCTGTATCCTTTATGGGGTTATGCTTTTTGCGAATTTAAGCTTTTACAAATCTTTTTAACAATACCAGGTCCTTCATAGATGAAGCCCGTCCATACCTGTATCAGTTGTGCACCCAGATTTATTTTTTTCAATGCATCTTTACCGGTAAAGATACCGCCGCTTGCAATCAGCGGTATACGCCCTGCTGTTAACGTGGCAATTTCACCCAGAACCTTGTCTGCATGATTTTTCAGCGGTTTGCCACTGAGTCCACCCATGCCAATTTCCTCAGCGAGGCTGGTTGAATGGGTAGAAAGGTTTTCTCTCGAAATGGTTGTATTGCTTGTTACTATGCCATCAAGCTTTATGGCTGCTGCCAGGTCGGCAATATCCTGTAGTTGTCCGGATGTGAGGTCAGGTGCAATTTTCAGGAGGATTGGTTTTGGCGATGTTCTCTGCTGGTTGTTTTCCTGAAGTCTGACCAGAATCTCCTTGAGTGCTTCTTTGTCCTGCAACGCCCGCAAACCTGGCGTATTCGGTGAACTTACGTTTACCACAAAATAATCAACAACATCGAACAGCCTGTTGAAGCAGATTTCATAATCTTTCCAGGCGTCTTCGTTGGGTGTATTTTTATTTTTACCAATATTTCCGCCAATGATGAACTGCCCTTTACCAACGAAGGATGTCATTTTTGTTGCATGCCAGTCTTCCAGTCTTTTTCTTATAGCTTCAACGCCATCGTTATTGAAACCCATCCTGTTGATGAGGGCCTGGTCTGCGGGTAGTCTGAAGAGCCGGGGTTTGGGATTGCCATCTTGTGGAAGGGGCGTTACCGTTCCAATTTCCACAAAGCCGAATCCCAGGGCCTTTAATTCTCTCAGGTATCGTGCATTTTTGTCGAATCCGGCTCCAAGTCCTACTGGATTTCGAAACTTCAATCCACCGAAATCCCTCACAAGAAAATCGCCGGCGGGTGTGAATAATCGCTCCAGTAATTTCCGCAAGGGTGCCATAGAACAGGCTGTTTTGAGCAGGTTCATCGAAAGGTAATGAGCCTGTTCCGCTTCCAGCCTGAAAAGAATATTCCGGATTAAATTATACATGTCTGCAAAGTTAAGCGGTATGTACTTTAGGCGGAATCAATTTATAGATGACTGGTGTAACAATTCTAGAAAGAAGCGTGGAACTGATCAAACCACCAATCATCACAATGGCAAGCGGCGATATAAGTGGGTTCGTTGATATGGCGATTGGGATTAATCCTCCAATAGCAGTGAGTGTAGTCAGTATGATGGGAAGAAACCTAACTTCACCAGCTTCCCGAATTGCTTCATCCAGTCCCTTGCCTTCCATCCGCAACTGGTTGGTAAAGTCTACCAGCAGGATGGTGTTTTTCACTTCTATACCCGCAAGCGCAATGATGCCGATTGTGGCAACAAATGACAAGGAGTTTCCGGTTAGCAGTAGTGCCAGCACTGCGCCTACGATACCCAATGGAATTACAGAAAGTACAATCAGGGTGCTCTTAAATGTTCTGAATTCAAGCACAAGCACCGCAATAAAAAAGAATACGGTGATGATGATAATCTTCCCAAATCCACCGAAAGATTCATTCCTGCTTTCCAGTTCACCACCCATCTGGTACCTGTAACCAGGTGGCAGTTTCATTTTGTTCATGGCTTCATTAACGGTATTGATCAGCTCACCGTTCAATACCCCCTTTCCTGCGAAGGAGGAGACTGAAACAGTTCTGTTTTTATTGATGTGGTTGATTTGAAGCGCTGATGTTTCAAATTGCAATGTTGCTACTTCAGAAAGAGGGTAAGACCTTCCGGAAATACTGTTCACATAAAGTGTTTTCAAAGTCTGAATGCCTGGTGTTCCCTCCTGTGGTCTTTTCAATATAATAGTGAAGTCGTTGGCATTATCATCTGTTAGTTTACCTATTTCCAATCCAGCTACAGCAAGCCTTACCGCTCTATCTATGTTCACTGTTGGGATACCCAACATGCTGGCTTTTTCACGGTTAATTCTGACACGAATATCTGATTTCAAGTTTTTGATTGGGTTACTAACATAAATTGTGCCTTTTGTGTTGTTTAGCATGTTTTCAACGGTCATGGCCAGGTTTCTGAGTGTGTCAAGGTTCTCTCCAAGGAGCCGAACCTCAACTGGTGCAATCACGGGCGGACCCTGTTCGAAGTTTTTAACTTCTATTTCAGCTCCAGCATAAGGCGTCCATTTTTTTCTCAGTGTTTCTATGATTGCCAGTTTTCTGCTAGAAGATGTGTTTTCATCCATCTGTACAAAAAGCTGGGCAAAATCAGCCTGTTCGTTTTTGGGGATTACATTGTAATAGATTCTTGGATTCCCTTTTCCAACATTTGCTGAAACGAACTTTATTTCCGGTACAGATTCTAATTCCTTTTCAATCAGCCTCGTTATGGAATCCGTGTACCCAATACTGGATTGAAGCGGACTGAGTATATTCACAACAAACTGTGGTTTTTCTGATGCCGGGAACAGACTAAATCCCAGAACAGGTATGAGTTGCAGCGAACCAATGAAAACTGCTGCTGCCAGCACAACTGTGAGTATGGGTTTCTTGAGTGCTTTTTCAAGTATGGGCGCATAAATCCTGTGTATGCCTTTTTTGAATGCCCTTAGAAAGGCGTTGCCATCTGTATGCCCACCGTGACTTTTTAATATTCTGCTCGAGAGAAATGGTACAACGGTGAGGGATACGATGAGAGAAGCCAAGATGGAAAAAATCACGGCCAGCGGCAAACTGCGGATGAACTCACCCGATGCTTCTGGTAAAAACACCAGTGGCATAAACGCGATGATGAGGGTAACCGTACAACCCAGCACTGCCTGTCCGATTTGGTTGGTTGCTTTCAGCGTGGCTTCGGTTCTCGAATAACCATCCCTGAGCCAGCGTTCAATATTTTCTACAACTACAATACTGTCGTCAACGAGTAATCCCAGTGCTACTACAAATCCTACAATACTCAACTGGTTGAGGTTGAATCCAAACATGTTTAGGATCACAATGCCTATAGCTAGGGAAAGTGGTATTGAAACCATCACTACTGTGGCAGCCCTCAGCCCAAGTGGAAGCAAGGTTATCAGTACAAGCAGGATGGCTATCAGAAAGTCCTTTCCCAGACCTGCCAGCCTGTTGTTGACATTTACCGCCTGATCGAAATTAACCACCATGTCAATATTGGCGGGCAACGATTTTTTGAAGTTTTCCAGTACAGGAAGGTATTCTTTCTGGGTTTTTGATATGTTTTCTCCTGCTTTCTGAGCCGCAGTAACAAATACAGCCCGGTGACCATTCAGGCGGGTGATGTGTTTGCGTTCTGCAAATTCAAAGTGGATATTGGCTATATCCTGAAGGAGTACATTTCTACCCTGGTAACTGAAAACTATCGTTTTGCTGATTTCGTCAATGTCTTCAATGTTTCCGCTTGTTTTGATGTTGTAGGATCTGTTATTTGCAGTAATGCTGCCTCCAGGAATATTGGCTATTTCACTTTGTAAAGCACGAATCACCATATCAGAACTGATATTCAGGTGTGCCATTTTATCGAGGTTCAGGTCTATGCCTACCTGTTGAGAGGGGATGCCATGAATGTCGGCATTTTTTAAAGCAGCAATTTTCTCCAGTTCATCCTGCAGAGACTCTGCCGTCTCTTTCATCCTTTTCATGGGGGCATTGTCTGATATCAAGGCAATTTGAAGCACATTTACTGTGGTAGGAGTAACCTTCTGGATCTCTATCCGGGATACTTCGCGTGGGAGTTCGTCTCGGATGGCATTGATTTCCCGGATCAGTTCGCTGTATTTTTCATCAACATTGCTGCCGAATTTGTATTCTACATTGATGACGGCAAGTCCATCACTAATGGAAGAACGAATACGTTTGATGTTTTCGAGGCTGTATATCTTTTTTTCAATGGGGTTGATGACCAGCTCTTCCATGTCTGCAGGACTGGTACCGGGGTAAACGATGATGATGGGATACTGGGGTGAATTCATTTCAGGATCTTCCGCCCTGGGCATGTCCATTATGGTAGTTACACCCAAAACCGCAACCATCAGGAACATGATCAAGGTGAACTGGTAGTTTTTTACAGCGTAATTTGAAATTTTCATGGTTGCCGATTAGGGTTTAATCCTGATTGGGGTTTTGTTGTCCAGGTAAGCATTGCCAGCAATAATGACGTTTTTGTCATTTTCCAATCCCCCTGTTACAGTGATATACCCGTTTTCGATGTCGCCAATTTCTACTGCCACTTTTTCAGCAGTTTTCATATCCCGGGTTGTAAATACAAATCCTTTACTGCCATCACCTTCCAGCAAAGCATCATAGGGAATACGCCAGCCTTTTGCAGCAGCAGCTGGTGTGATGACAGCCTTTCCGAAAATACCTGCTGCGATTTTATCAGGGAGCGGACCAAGGGGTTTAATGTTAACCCACAACGTTCCAGTTACAGGATCAACACCTGATGAGCTGGATTGAACTGTACCATTTATGTTAACATCACCGGAAGCATTGCTGATGATTGTGGCTTGATCACCTTTTTTTATCCTGCTCCAGTCTGATTCACTAACAAATACTTTAAGAACCCAAGGAGATTTTCCAGATCCATTGACCTGAAAGATTGGGGTACCCGGACCAACAACCTGACCTTCCTGCGCTAATTTTTTCAAAACAACCCCCTTGCTGCTTGCCCTTATAGCTGCATATTGTCTGTTAAATGCCGCTATCTGCAGCTGCTGGCTTGCAATGGAGAGGGCTGTTTTGCTATTCTGGAACTGTTCCAGTGTTGCAACACTGTCTAGGTAGAGGGATTCAGCCCTTTTGAAATCACGTTGCGCTTTTTCCAGGGCTGTTTCAGCCTGCTCAACCTGAGCCTGAATTTCAGCTGGATTTAAAGTGGCCAATAATTGCCCTTGTTGCACGTAATCGCCTTCACGAACCAAAACCTGCTGGATGATACCACCGATTTTGAATGCCAGCAAAGTTTCATCTTCAGTGGTAAATTGTCCAGACGCCTCTACTTTTTCCTGTAAAACTTCCTCCTGAACCGTTATAATCCTTACCGGTATCGTGTCGCTATTGATTGATGCACTGTTGATTTGTTTATCCTGACATGCCACTAGCATGCTTACCGGTAAAATTGCTGAAAACAGAAAACGATATGACATGAGATTATTTATTTTCAAGTGGAAATGATGCCTGTTCACGCTCAAGAATGGCTTCTGCAATGAATACCTTGTATTGATTGATATTGACCAGAAGACGGGATTGTATAACCTGATTTCTGGCATCCAGCGTTTCAAGGTAGCTGTTGACTCCTTCTCTGAATCCCTTTTCTATTAGCCGCTGATAGGCTGATGCTGCTTCATTTTGTT
>JBDLTO010000075.1:0-4693 GCA_039805815.1 Bacteroidota bacterium
TCATGCACTTCCTGAAGGGTGCCGCGTATGGTCTCTTCAAATTTCTTAGACAGCTCACGGGAAACGGCACATGGCCTGTCTGCCCCAAAATAGGTGATGAGCTGGAGCAGCGTTTTCACAAGCCTCACAGGAGATTCATAGAGAATGATTGTTCGGGGCTCTGCGGAGAGACTCGTCAGTAATGTATGTCTTCCTTTTTTCAGGGGCAGAAATCCTTCAAAGCAAAAGCTGTCTGTGGGTAGTCCGCTGTTCACCAATGCAGGAACAAAAGCTGTTGCCCCCGGCAGGCATTCCACGCGGATATTATTTTTGATGCATTCCCTGATGATGAAAAAAGCCGGGTCAGAGATGCCGGGTGTGCCTGCATCCGTGATGAGTGCAAAGGTTTTGCCAGCCTGCAGTTCTTCTATGAGTCTGCTGGTTATTTTGTGTTCATTATGTTGGTGATAGGGGAGCATTGGCTTGCTAATCCCATAATGCTTGAGCAAAACACCTGAAGTTCTGGTATCTTCAGCTAGAACAGTGTCTACTTCCTGTAAAACCGTAACAGCTCTATAGGTCATATCAGCGAGATTGCCTATTGGCGTTGGTACGATATACAACATGATGAATGTATTGAATTCCTCAAATGATGCTAACCTCAAAGGATTCCATCACCTGGTTGGCCAGAAGCTTTGAAGCTGCAAGTTCTCCAGCCTGTAAGGCGGCAGCTTCACTTTCAGCATCAACCTGCAGTGTTATTCTTTTGCCAATCCTAACATCTCCAATTTGATTCAGTCCCAGGTTATGAAGTCCGCCTAATACAGCCTTGCCTTGTGGGTCCAGCAGGTCTTTCAGGGGCATTACGTTGATGGCAACAGAATAGGTCATGTGGTCTTGTTTTTGAGCAGCAAAGATACTGCAATATAGGTAAGGAAAATAAATGGCACCGCAAGCCAGTTTAGGAGTACAATACCTGCAGCAGCAGCGAAAAGCAGGGCATATCTTGCTTTATTGTCAGCAAAACCCCATGTTTTGAATTTGAGGTTGAGAAGAGGAAGTTTAGAAACCATGAGCCAGGAAACGACTACTATGATGGCATAGAGTACCCATTTGTTGAGCAGCAATAACTGAATATTGTAGGTATTGTAAAGCAATAACAATGGGAATGAAGCAATGAGCAATCCCGCTGCAGGTGTTGGCAGACCTTCAAAACCCTCTCGTACTGTTGTATCGATGTTAAACCTGGCCAGGCGCCAGGCCGCAGCCATGGGGAAAATCATGGCGGGAAGTAGCCAGATCATTGGCGTATCCATGCCATCAGGTTCCTGAGCGAAAGTTATTCTCAGAAGTTGGTAGAGCAGCAGTCCTGGAGCAATACCAAAAGTGACCACATCGGCAAGCGAATCAAGTTGTTTACCCATTTCAGAAGTGGCTTTGAATAGACGGGCTACAAAGCCATCCAGAAAATCTATGACAGCCGCTATTCCAATAAAAAAGGCTGCCCAAGCAGTTCTTTCAGGTAAAAAAATCTGCCAGGTTCCGTCCTGCATGCTTAGGATTGTTTCTCCTGTTTGCAAAATGAGGATGATAGCAATGAAACCACAGCATAGGTTGAGTAAGGTGAAAAGGTTGGGGATTTGTTTCATGTTGGCTGGAGTTTCATTAGTTGACAGGGGATGAGTGACGAGTGACCAGGGGCAAGGCACGAGCTTGCCAGCCGTAGGCTGGGCACAAGGCACGAGCTTGCCGAAGGCCGGGCACGAGGTTAGTGTTTCATCAGTCGTTCGATCTCTTCTGCCTTTACGGGTATGTTTTTGAACATGTCTTTGTTCCCAGTTTTGGTTATCCAGATATTGTTTTCTATTCTGACGCCCATTTGTTCTTCTTCAATGTAGATACCAGGTTCAACAGTAAGAACCATTCCTTCTTTCAAAGGTTCTGTTTTGGTACCCAGATCGTGCACATCTATGCCAAGGTGATGTGAAATGCCGTGGTAGAGGTATTTCCTGTATGCCCTGTTTTCAGGTGACTCGTTTTTGACATCTGATTTGCTAATGAGTCCGATTTTCAGAAACTGCTTGGTAGCCTCATCGCCCACCATATCATGGTATTTTACAATGGTGATACCCGGTTTCAAGAGGCTTTTGGCATAGTCATGCAGGTGAAGACATGCGTTGTAAACTTCTTTTTGTCTTTTGGTGAAAGTGCCATTTACGGGAACAGTTCGGGTGAGGTCTGCACAATACCCACCGTATTCAGCGCCAAAGTCCATCAACACCAGCTCGCCATCCCGGCATTCCTGGTTGTTGGCAATATAGTGCAGTGTTCTGGCCCTGTCGCCGCCTGCAATAATAGAGGCGTAAGCCGGACCAGCAGACCGGTTCATCATGAATTCATGGATGATCTCGGCTTCAATCTGGTTTTCAAAAACCCCTGGCTTGATGAATTGTAACAGCCTTCGAAATGCTTTTTCAGTAATATCAACAGCTTGCTGCATCACAGCCACTTCAAGGGGAGATTTTATGGCTCGGAGTTCCCGCATGATTTTGGCAGCCCGCTTATAGTTATGAAGTGGGTAGCGTGCTTTCATTTCCTGTGCGAACCGGTAGTCTCTTACTGCAAGCAGATTTGCTTTCCTGTCATTTTCATTCGTATTCAGGTATATATTATCAGCAAGGTGAATCATGGGTTGCAGCAAACCATCCAGTGTGTCCAGCCAAACTATTGTATCTATTCCGGAAAGTGCAGTGGCTTCTGAAGCCCTGTGCCTTTTGCCGTCCCATTTTTCCTTTAGCTCGTTGGGTCTCACCAGCACCAGCACTTCACGGTATTTTTTATCCGGATTGTCCGGGAAAAGGATTAGCATCGTATCTTCCTGGCGGATGCCTGTAAGCCAGTACAAGTCTGTGTTTTGCTTGAAAGGGTAGAGAGCATCGCCATTGGATGGAATTTCATCATTGCTGTTGAAAACAGCAATGCTTTTTTTGTCCATGCTGGCCATGAATCGTTTCCTGTTTTCTATGAATATGTTGGAATCTACCAGTTCTGAATGCATAACAATATTTTATGACGTAAAGATAAAGAACGTTGCTTAACGATCCGACTTAAAAAAATCCTTCATCTGCAAAACTGTAATATCCGTCTGTACTTACGATGATGTGATCCAGTACCTGGATGTCGAAGTATCTTGCTGCATTTCTGATTTTTGTAGTCAGGTCCTCATCCGCTCTCGACGGCTTTAGATTTCCAGAGGGGTGGTTGTGGCAGAGTATGATGCTTACCGCATCTTCTTCCAGGGCTTTTTTCAGGATAATTCTAGGGTCGGCAACAGTACCAGTCATACCCCCGCTGCTGATGATTTCAAAATGCCTGATGCGGTTAGCCCTGTTTAGGAACAAAACCGCAAAAACTTCATGGGGAAGGTCCATCAGCATGGCCTGCAGGTATTTGGCTACTGAGGCGCTTCCGGTAATCGTTTCCGTCTGCAGGTGTTCGGAGGCCATCCTACGCCGACCAAGCTCAAGGGCTGCCTGGATGATAACAGCTTTTGCCAGTCCAATACCCTTAGTTTTCATGAGCTCCCTGGTTGATAGTCTGGCGAGGTCATTCAGCCTGTTTTTGCTCCTGGTAACCAGTTCCTGTGCCAGATCCATGGCGGACTTTTCTTTGGTCCCATTCTGAATGAGAATGGCCAATAATTCACCATCCGTAAGGGATAAGGCTCCCCTCTGCTTTAGCTTTTCTCTGGGCCGGTCTGCCGATGCCAGATTTTTGATGCTTCTGTTCTCTGGTTTTGTCTCAAAATCTGCTTGGTTTCTTTTTTCTCTTCCTTCCACTTGTTTCATTTCCTTCCGTTTTTATCTTTTTAAAGTATCTTTGCGCCTTCAAAATGTTTCATATGCAACGCAATGGTCCTTCCTGTAAGGTTTTCTCCGGCACCAGTTCCCAGTATCTTGCCGAGCAGATCGCAGCCTCCAGCGGTGGCACACTCGGTAAAATCAGCATACAGAAATTCAGTGACGGAGAAATCCAGCCAATATTCCTCGAAAGTATACGAGGTGATTATGTTTTCCTCGTGCAAAGCACGTTTGCGCCGGGGGATAATCTCATGGAATTACTGTTAATGATCGATGCAGCGAAACGCGCTTCTGCGTATAAGATCATTGCAGTCATGCCTTATTTCGGTTATGCAAGGCAAGACAGAAAGGATAAACCACGGGTGGCCATTGGCTCCAAGATGGTGGCAAATATCCTTACCGCTGCTGGCGCAGACAGGGTTATTACAATGGATTTACACGCACCTCAGATACAGGGATACTTTGATATACCGGTTGACCACCTGGATAGTTCTGCAATTTTTATTCCTTATATAAGGGATCTGCAGCTGGAAAACCTTACCTTTGCCGCCCCTGACGTGGGAAGTGCGAATAGAATCCGGGAAGTTGCCAGCTATTTCAATGTTGAAATGGTAATCTGTGACAAACACCGGAAGCGTGCAAATGAAATTTCCAGCATGGTTGTGATTGGTGATGTGGCGAACAGGGATGTAGTGCTGATTGACGATATCTGTGATACAGCCGGTACGCTCACAAAAGCTGCAAAGCTGTTGAAAGACAAGGGTGCCAGAAGTGTCAGAGCCCTGTGTACACATCCTGTTTTAAGTGGAAATGCTTATGTGAATATCGAAAACAGTGTACTGGAAGAGCTTGTT
>JBDLTO010000076.1:0-7069 GCA_039805815.1 Bacteroidota bacterium
AGGGTTGGACTACAACACGCATGCTGAATGAAATTGGTTTGACCAAAGCAGCCAACAAACAAATCAGACACTTCAGCAGTGGCATGAAACAAAGGGTCAAACTGGCACAGGCATTTTTTTCAGACACTTCCCTCCTGCTGCTTGATGAGCCCTGTTCAAACCTCGACAAAATGGGCTTCGACCTCTATAAAAAACTCATTGAGAACCATACCCAAGACCGACTTGTGCTAATAGGCAGCAATGACACACTTGAATTTGAATCTTGTTCTGAAGTGATCAGGCTTGGTGTATAAAAAAGGGGTAATTTTGCACAAAATTAACTTTCATGCAGCAAGATACCCTGGTGTTCGAACTCCTACAAAAAGAACTCAAAAGGCAAAGAGAAGGCATTGAACTAATCGCTTCAGAAAACTTCACCTCCCTGCAGGTTATGCAAGCAGCTGGGTCTGTAGCAACCAACAAATATGCTGAAGGCTATCCCGGCAAACGTTACTATGGCGGGTGCGAAGTAGTGGATGAAATAGAAAGCCTCGCAATCGACAGACTGAAAAAAGTTTTCAGCGCCTCATGGGCCAATGTTCAGCCCCACAGTGGCGCACAAGCCAATACAGCAGTTTTTCTTGCCTGCCTCAAGCCAGGAGATAAAATACTCGGACTGGATCTCAGCATGGGAGGCCACCTTACGCATGGCAGTCCGGCTAACTTCAGCGGCAAAACCTATCAGGCTTTTTTCTATGGGGTGGATAGAGAAACCGGATTGGTAAACTATGAGCAACTCGAGGAAACTGCCAGAAGAGAAAAACCCAAAATGATTATTTGTGGTGCATCTGCCTATAGCAGAGACTGGGATTATGCCCGAATCAGGTCAGTAGCTGATGAAATTGGTGCATTGGTACTTGCAGATATTGCACATCCTGCCGGACTGGTTGCAGCTGGCATCCTCAACGATCCGTTTGACCATTGTCATATTGTAACATCCACCACTCACAAAACACTGCGTGGTCCACGTGGTGGGGTGATTATGATGCGTCATGATTTTGAGAACCCGTTCGGACTGAAAGATCCGAAAGGAAATATGAGGTCAATGAGTGCACTCCTTGACCTGGCAGTATTTCCGGGTATGCAGGGCGGACCACTAGAACATGTCATCGCCGCTAAGGCAGTGGCTTTCGGAGAAATCCTTGACCCTTCATTTGCTGAATACCAGCAAATGGTTCAGCTGAATGCACAAAAAATGGCAGCAGCTTTTGTTGCCAAAGATTATCACCTGATCAGCGGTGGAACAGATAATCACCTGATGCTCATAGACCTGAGAAATAAAAATATAACTGGTAAAAAAGCACAGGAAACACTTGACAAAGCGCATATTACACTCAACAAAAACTCCGTACCTTACGATGATAAGAGTCCGTTTGTAACTTCTGGTATCAGAATTGGTGTGCCTGCAATTACAACAAGGGGACTAAAAACTGAACATATGCAAACTGTTGTTGAGATGATAGATAAAGTACTGATGCATGCTGATGAAGAACAAGTTATTGCTGCTGTCAAACAGGATGTAAAATCATTTATGCAACAATTCCCCCTTTATCCTGAACTTGGCTAAACATTAACTATGATACAACGCATTCAAACCTTGTGGCTTTTACTCAGTATAGTATCCGCAGGGGTGCTCTGCTTCTTTCCGATCTATGAAGGACTGTTTCTGAACGGAACAACACAGGCATTTGGAGTAAGAGAGAACATCTTTTTGTTTGCAGGCATAACCCTGATTGCCCTCATCAGCCTCGTTAATATTTTCTTTTTTAAAACCAGAGGAAGACAAAAAATAATCATCCTCATTAACATTCTGCTTACAGGGGGGATATTCGCAGCACAATATTACCTGATTGAGCAACTCAAAAAAGATGTAGGCATTGTTCAGGGCGACTGGCAAATGGCTGCCATGCTGCCAATATTCATCATCATCTTCCACATCTTTGCATTTGTAGGTATCAGGAAAGACGAGAAATTGCTCAGCAGTGCTGATCGTATGCGTTAATTATGACAACAAATGATGCATATACTTTCCCTGTAAAATTTGAAGACGTACATTATATCGCGTCTCTTTATACGGCAAATTCGGAAAAAGTAAATACGCTATTGAACGGGACCGGCCTCAAAGCCGGTCTTCATTTTTTTGGTAAACCCACAGTAGCATTGGGTCTGATTAATTATAAAAAATCAGATCTCGGTGCATACAACGAAATCATCCTGTCCATACCTGTAGTTCAGCAACATGAGAAAACCGGATGGGCCAATTGGATAGACTTGTATGCAAATTTTGATAAGCGAAAGGGAGGTCAATACATCATCCATATTCCTGTAACAACACAGGTTTCTGTTGATGCGGGCAGAACATTATGGGGTTACCCCAAAACCCTCCTACCCATTATACATAATTTTGAGTCTGGAGGAATCAATACCCTGCTTTTGAATGAGGTAAACAAACCACTGATAACAGTTAAAGGTAACACCGCTTTTGAAATTCCGATACCCGCCATGCCTTTAATGACCTATTCATTTTTGAATGACACATTGTTGAAAACAACAGTTGACATATCCTGCAGGATGAAATGTAAAATAAATTCAGGATTAACCATTCATGTTGCAGACCTCGATCATCCCATTGGCAAATCAATCCGGGAGTTGGGTATTGACAATAAAAAACCCATTTTCACCATTGAATCAAAACACTTCAAGGCAGGATTCAATAAAGGTCAGATCATTGCACAGTAACGGCTCTGCTTACCCGGCATTACGTTTAGAAAAAACTGAAATGCTCTTTATAGCGTTCAAAACATCCATCTTTATTCCTTAGGCAACTGTGCAAGTAACCTTTTACGAAACCGGTGAAAATCAACCGTTATCGTATGCCTGGGTGTATCGATCTGATGGAAATCTGGATGCCTTAATTCCAATGATATCTGTTTTTTTATATCAGCAGGACGCTTCCACTTACCTGATAATTCCCTTGCCATAATTTTACTCTGTAGCTCTGATCCAGGCCAGATACATCCCAGAGGTTGAAACAATCCAATAAAATAAAGATTTTCAATTTCAGGGTGCATCATCCTCAGCCACAGGGGCACTTCACCCGTTGAATAATCAATCAGGGATTTTTCAAAAAACGGGTGTGATATGATATATCCTGTACAGGCAACAATAACATCATACTCACCCTTGGAACCATCTTTAAAATGCACAATATTACCATTCAGGGAACCAATGTCTTTCCTTGGCTTTATCTTACCATGTCGTATGGTAAAAAACAGGTCTTCGTTGATGGTTGGATGATGTGAACCAAGCGGACCATCCGGCTCCTGCAGTCCATAGTCACTGTTACGCCCGTTTCTAAAAAAAAGACTGAGTGCAGAAAGCTTTTGCCAAAGTATGCGAGGTAGCCAGTGAATTTTGGTACTGAAAACATCTGCAGGTTTACCCATCATAAACTTAGGGGCAATCCAGTATCCCCTCCTCCAACTCATGTCTACCGATGCTGCAACACGGCTGCTTTCAACCGCTACATCACAGGCAGAGTTCCCACCACCAATCACCAACACGCGCTTGTCGGCAAACCTGGAAAATTTCTTTACTTCATGAGAGTGAATAAATTCACCTGCAAATGCTCCCGGATATTCAGGCATCCGCGGAAGCCAGTGATGACCATTACAAACAGCCAGGGCATCAAATATTTCTGCCGACTCTTCATGATTAGATTGGACTGTGACCTTCCATTTCCCATCAGGTAGCAGCTCACAATTTTTAACCAGGGTTTTGAACCTTATCAATCCGTACAATTCAAAATGACGCGCGTAATCCTGAAAATATTTAGCCAGGTGCCTGTGGGAAGGATAGTCGGGGTAGTCTGCTGGCATCGGAAAATCAGCATATTCACTCAGTGTTTTGGAAGAGATGATATGTGTGGTTTCAAAAACTGAACTGTGACCTGTGTTTTCATTGAAAACCCAATTTCCGCCTACTTCAGTTCCCAAATCAAAAACCGTCACCTGATGTCCCTCATCCAACAGATTCTTAGCCGCGGTGATACCTGAAGGACCGGCACCTATGACACAAACTCTTTTTTTCATATGCATTCAACAAATCAGTTTTGCAAAGGTTGGTAAAATGAAAAGTGATCTCCGTCAAACAACCCTTTATCACTCAATTTGACATGCGGTATCACCAGCAGGGCCATGAAAGACAATGACATGAAGGGAGCTGACAACCTCGACCCCAAGGCTTTAGCAGTAAAATCAATGGCAGTATAGGCTTCCGCGACTTTGAGACCATCATCAGCGCTCATGAGTCCGCCTATGGGTAATGGCAAAACATGTTCACCATTGTTTCCCACACAACTCACACCTCCCTTAGCCTTGATAACCAGGTTAATGGCCCTGCACAGACTTTCATCATCCACACCCACGGCTACAATGTTGTGTGAATCATGGGCTACAGAAGAAGCGATGGCTCCCGACTGCAAACCAAATGCATGCACAAAAGCTATGGCAAAGGGTGCTTGATGGTAGCGGTTCACCACCACCATTTTCAAGACATCATTTTCGATATCCGATTGCCAGGTTCCATCTTTTTGTTTGGGCGACAATATCAATTTATCGGTGATCAATTGTCCGTCTTTACATCCGATCACAGGATGCGCAAATGTTCCGGCTGCGTGCAGGATCAAATCAGCTTCTTCGATCTCAGTAATCCCAAAGCGGTTGATGGCTTTTACTTGGATTAAAGAGGTGTCGATAAGTGATACCCCATTTTCCGAAACCTTTTGGCCTTCAATATAAGTGGCCTGAACATTAAAATCACGCAGATTGTCAACCAAAACCAAATCTGCAGCATCTCCAATTTGTAGTAATCCCACATCAAGTTTATAATGAATCACAGGATTGATACAAGCTGCACGGATAACATGAAATACATCATGGCCTGCTGCCACAGCTCTTGCACAAAGTTGGTTGATATGTCCAGCAACCAAACTATCCGGGTGTTTATCATCACTGCAAAACATGACCATTTCCGGATACATGTCGATCAACGGATGCAGGGCTTCAAAGTTTTTGGCAGCACTGCCTTCCCTGATGATGATCTTCATGCCCAATGAAATTTTCTCGAGAGCTTCTTCCAAGGTAAAGCATTCATGATCGGTTGAAATCCCTCTGTTGATGTAAATCCTGAGCCCCTCTCCTCTCAATCCAGGTGCATGACCGTCTACCGGTTTGCCCAATGTCTTTGCCGCCTCAATCTTGGCCATGACTTCAGGATCACCGTCAATGGCGCCAGGAAAATTCATCATCTCACTGAGGTATTTGACTTCGTCCAATTCCAACAGTGATTTGACCTGTTGCGCATCTAGTGCATCGCCAGCAGTTTCAAATGTAGTAGCTGGCACACAACTGGGGGCGCCGAAATAGAATTTGAATGGAACTTGGCTTCCATTTTCAATCATAAACTTTACCCCCTCCATTCCACAAACATTGGCAATCTCGTGGGGATCGCTAACGGTAGCAACGGTACCATGCCTCACCGCCAGTGCAGCAAAGGCAGAAGGTATAAGCATGGAACTCTCGATATGCACATGGGCATCTGTAAATCCGGGCAGGATAAAAGGCAATGAAAGATCCGGAACGGGTCCATCCAATGATTCAATGGCACAAATCTTTCCATCCTGCAATTGCATTTCTACCGGCTGCATGTTACGGGCCAAGGCATCAACCAAATTCCCTTTTATGACTGTAATGGACATTTGACAATATACGAAGGAATGATAATCCGACAAAAGACACTAATAACCGCTCATGGAGTTGCAGGTCAATTTAACAGGATTTCTTTTCAGACATGCCTAATGGTCAATATCTTGCATGCATAAATCAAAACAAATGAAAACATTCAGATTTTTGACATTGGCCCTGATTGCCGTATGTGCATCAGCCATGTCTTTTGCACAAACTGCCGAGGAAATCCTGTCCAAACATGTGGAAGCCATCGGTGGAGAGGCCAATTGGAAAAAAGTTAATTCCATGCGCCAGGAAGCAACAATCAGTGTGCAGGGAATGGACCTCAATGTAGTGGTCATTGCTGTGCATGAAAAAGGTTACAGGCAGGAGTTCAATGTGATGGGTATGAACAACTATTCTTTCGTGACCCCTAACGGTGGATGGAGTTTCATGCCTGTACAAGGCCAAACCAAAGCCGAGCCCATGACAGAAGAGCAATTGAAATACGGCAAAGATCAGCTTGATGTTCAGGGTGATGTGATTGACTACAAAGCCAAGGGACATACAATCGAGAAACTCGATAATGAAGAAGTGGATGGTGTTTCATGCTTCAAAATCAAAATAACCCGTAAGAATGGCAATGAAGTTGTCTATTTTATTGACCCCAAAAATTTCTATTGCATCAGGACCTTATCAAAGGTTATGGCAAACGGTCAGGAAGTGGAAATGGCCTCCAACCTCAGCAATTACCAAAAACTGCCCGAAGGCATTGTAGTACCATTTACCATTGAAGGTGCTTCAATTCCAGCGCCCATCAACATCAACAAAATCGTGATCAACGGCCCTGTTGACGAGTCTCTTTTCAAAGTACAACAATAACCATATTGTATATGTCAAAAACCCGGTCGGAATACCGGGTTTTTTTGTTAAACGAAAACCAAAACCATGAATCAGCTGCTTAAAAAAATTTTACTGGCACTGCCCCTGATGGGTGCAGGCTATGGGATGGCCCAGACGGATATCAACTCGAGCACTTTTGGAACCTTGGAAGCTCGGGTATTAGGACCAGGAACCATGAGTGGGCGGATCAGTGCCATTGAAGGTGTGAATACTGACAACGGCAAAACACTGTACATCGGCACAGCCGGCGGTGGTGTATGGAAAACCACGAATGCGGGAGCCACTTTCAAACCCATCTTCGACAAATATTGTCAGAGCATTGGAGCCATAGCCATAGACCAGAAAAACCCGAAGACACTCTACGTGGGCACAGGGGAAAGCAATATGCGCAATTCCGTTTC